>JAYFRU010000017.1:0-19277 GCA_040946965.1 Burkholderia sp.
GCGCCCGACGGACCACCGCTTGAATTCAGCGGCGCAGGCGGCGTCTACGGTCGCGCTACGCGCTCCCTGCGTCGCCGTCTGCGCAACACCCTGCAGAGCTCCCTTCTTCAACCTCTCAGACTCCGGTTTGGATGATGTGCTTTACCCCAAATCCGTGTCTAGAAAAACCGGAGCCGCCGCAGTTTAAGCGCTATGATACATGGGAACATGTTACAATTACGGATTCATTTGAAAACGTAACGTCTTAATTTTTTGGAGTTTTTATGGCAATCGAGCGCACCCTGTCGATCATCAAGCCGGATGCAGTGGCAAAGAACGTGATCGGTCAGCTCTACAGCCGTTTCGAAGGCGCTGATCTGAAGGTCGTCGCGGCTCGTATGGCGCACCTGTCGCGTGGCGAGGCAGAGCAGTTTTACGCTGTCCACGCAGCCCGTCCGTTCTTCAAGGGCCTGGTCGATTTCATGATCTCGGGCCCGGTGATGATCCAGGTTCTGGAAGGCGAGAACGCCATCCTGAAGAATCGCGACCTGATGGGCGCGACGGATCCGAAGAAGGCCGAAGCCGGTACGATCCGTGCCGATTTCGCCGACAGCATCGATGCCAACGCCGTGCACGGCTCGGACGCGCCGGAAACGGCTGCCGTCGAAATCTCGTTCTTCTTCGCCGGCCTGAACGTCTACTCGCGCTAAGCGGGTAACGGAATCCGGCGCACGCGGCAAGGCAGGGCACCATGACGAGCGATACTTCCGTCAATCTTCTCGACTTCGACGCCGAGGGCCTCGTCGCATATTGCGGCAGCCTCGGCGAAAAGCCGTTTCGCGCCAAGCAGCTGCAGCGCTGGATTTATCAGTATAACGCCGCCGATTTCGACGGCATGACCGACCTCGCGAAGTCCTTGCGCGAAAAGCTCAAGGGCCGCGCGACGATCGGCATGCCCGAGATCGCCAGCGAGCACGTCTCGTCGGACGGCACCCGCAAGTGGCTGATCGACGTGGGCAACGGCAACGCGGTCGAGACTGTGTTCATTCCGGAAGAAACGCGCGGCACGCTGTGCGTGTCCTCGCAGGCCGGATGCGCCGTGAACTGTCGATTCTGTTCGACGGGCAAGCAAGGGTTTTCGCGCAATCTCTCGACGGCTGAAATCGTCGGACAATTTCGCATGGCGGAATTCGCGCTGCGCGAGTCGCTCGGGCGTGCCCCCGGGCCGAACGGCAAAGCCGACCGCGTCGTCACCAATGTCGTGATGATGGGCATGGGCGAGCCGCTGCTCAATTACAGCGCGGTAGTGCCAGCCATGCGGCTGATGCTCGACGACATCGCCTACGGGCTGTCGCGGCGCCGTGTGACGCTCTCCACCTCGGGCGTGGTGCCGATGATGGACCGCCTCGGCGCCGAGTTGCCGGTTGCGTTGGCAGTGTCGCTGCACGCGCCGAACGATGCGCTGCGCGACGAGCTGGTGCCGCTCAACAAGAAGTACCCGCTGCGTGAGCTGATGGCCGCATGTCAGCGCTATCTGACCGTCGCGCCGCGGGATTTCATCACATTCGAATACTGCATGCTCGACGGCGTCAACGACACCGACGCGCATGCGCGCGAGCTGCTCGCGGTGACCCGCGACGTGCCGTGCAAATTCAATCTGATCCCGTTCAATCCGTTCCCGGAATCGGGGCTGCTTCGCTCGAAGAACGAGCGGATCAAGCAGTTCTCGCAGATCCTGATCGAGGCCGGCGTGGTCACGGCCGTGCGCAAGACGCGCGGCGATGACATCGACGCCGCCTGCGGTCAGCTTGCCGGCACCGTGAAGGACCGCACGCGCCTGGCGGAACGGACGGGGACAGGCAAAATCATCGAAGTCCGGGCTGTCTGACGGGGAGGTCCGGGCGACGCGAAAGCGATCCGGGGCGGGCTTGGCCCGCCTCTGTTTAACGGTTGCGCTTCGGCGCCGGGCGATGCGCCGGCACGGTCGTGCAAGTGAAGAAGAATCGACGCGAGGATTAGGATGAGCGAGCCGCAACCGCCAAGGGGCACAGAGACGAACGCCGAGCACAAGCCGGCGTCGGCGGGGTTGGAGTCGTTGGCGGCGGTCGGGGCGCGCCTCGCGCAGCTGCGCGAGGCAAAGGGGTGGTCGGTGGCCGACGTCTCGTCGCGCCTGAAGGTGGCGACGCCCAAGCTGCGCGCGCTAGAGGCCGGCGATATCAGCCAGATGCCGGGCGCGACCTTCGCGGTCGGCGTGGTGCGCAGCTACGCGAAGATGCTCGGCGTCGATCCGGAACCGTTCGCGCAGGCGCTGCGCCGCGAGAAGGGCGTGCCGGAGGTCGATCTGTCGATGCCGGCCTCGGTCGGAACCGGCCTGCCGCGCGGCCGCGTCTCGATCCCGCTCGGCGAGCCTACCCGCAGTCGCACCTGGCTGTGGGGCGTGCTGGCGGTGATCGTGGTCGTGATCACGGCGGCGATGTGGCATTCGAGCGGCGATTCCGCGAACTGGCTCGCGCGCTTCAAGTCCAATCTGGGCCCGACTTCGTTGGGAGCGTCGGATGCCGGGCAGGCGTCCTCGGTGGCGGCCCAGGCGGCTGCCACCTACGATACCACCGCGATCGCGGTGGGCGGCTCGACGGTGACGGGCGATGTCGCCCCGGATGCCGGTGCGAGCGCCGGTGGCAATGCCCCGGCCGCGAACGACGTTGGCGCTTCGGCTGCGGCGAGCGCCGCGGCGCCGGCCCAGCCCGTGTCGTCGACACCGGTAGTGGCGCCGGCCGCTGCCTCGTCGGCCGACGGCGCGAGCGTGGGGGCGGCGGCCGGCCAGTCGGTGCTCGGCATCACGGTCAAGGAGGATTGCTGGGTCAGCGTGCGCGACAAGAGCGGCAAGGAGCTCGTGTCGGCCCTCGTGAAGGCCGGCGAGACGCGCCAGGTGGCGGGCGATACGCCGCTGCGCGTGACGATCGGCAACCGAGCCGGCCTCGCGTCGGTCAGGTTCGACGGAAAAATCGTCGATCCGGCAAAATATTCGGCGGGTAAGGGCAACGTCGCGCGCTTCGCGCTGCCCTGACAGCTAGCATCGTGGCTAACCGGGCACGACGCTTTTTCAATTCGCGCGCCGTCTGCGGGCGGCGCTTCCGGCGTAAATGGATCCAACGATGCAATCCGAAGCTCAATCCCCACGCAGCAGCCAGATTTGTTCCACCGAACCGGTGTTTGGCGGCTACTTGCCGCGTCGCCGCTCGCACGCGGTGGATGTCCGCTGGGGCGGGAACCTGGTGACGATCGGCGACGACGCGCCCGTGCGCGTGCAGTCGATGACCAATACCGATACCGCCGACGCGATCGGCACCGCGATCCAGATCAAGGAACTGGCGAACGCGGGGTCGGAACTGGTTCGCATCACCGTGAACACGCCCGAGGCCGCCGCCGCCGTGCCGGCGGTCCGCGAGCAACTGGACCGGATGGGCGTCTCGGTACCGCTGGTGGGCGACTTCCATTACAACGGCCACCTGCTGCTGCGCGACTACCCGGCCTGCGCCGAATCGCTCTCGAAGTACCGGATCAACCCCGGCAACGTCGGCCAGGGCGCCAAGCGCGACACACAGTTCGCTCAGATGATCGAGGCTGCCGCGAAGTACGATAAGCCGGTGCGCATCGGCGTGAACTGGGGCAGCCTGGACCAGGACCTGCTCGCCCGCATGATGGACGAGAACGCCGCGCGCAGCACCCCTTGGGATGCGCAGAGCGTGATGTACGAAGCGCTGATCCAGTCGGCGATCGGCTCGGCGGAGCGCGCCGTCGAACTGGGCCTCGGCCGCGACAGGATCATCCTGTCCTGCAAGGTGAGCGGCGTGCAGGACTTGATCGCGGTTTATCGCGAACTGTCGAAGCGCTGCGGCTTTGCGCTGCACTTGGGCCTGACCGAGGCGGGCATGGGCTCCAAGGGGATTGTGGCGTCCACTGCGGCACTCGGCGTACTGCTGCAGGAAGGCATTGGCGATACGATTCGCATCTCGTTGACGCCCGAGCCGGGTGCGCCGCGTACCGGCGAGGTGGTGGTCGGCCAGGAAATCCTGCAGACCATGGGCCTGCGTTCGTTCGCGCCGATGGTGATCGCCTGCCCGGGCTGCGGTCGCACCACCAGCACGCTGTTCCAGGAACTGGCGATGCAGATCCAGACCTACCTGCGCGAGCAGATGCCGTCCTGGCGCAAGGCCTACCCGGGCGTCGAGAAGATGAACGTCGCGGTGATGGGCTGTATCGTCAATGGCCCGGGCGAGTCGAAGCATGCCAATATCGGCATCAGCCTGCCGGGTTCGGGTGAGAATCCGGCCGCGCCGGTGTTCATCGACGGCGAGAAGGTCAAGACGCTGCGCGGCGAGCGCATCGCCGAGGAATTCCAGCAAATCGTGAGCGACTACGTCGCGCGCAACTACGGCCAGGCAACGGCCGAGCAATAAATCGTCAACCGAAATCAGATGACCGAAACCAAGCGAAAGCTCGAAAAACTGACAGGCGTGAAGGGCATGAACGACATTCTCCCGCAGGATGCCGGACTGTGGGAATTCTTCGAGTCGACCGTGAAGTCGCTGCTGCGCGCCTACGGCTACCAGAACATCCGCACGCCGATCGTCGAGCATACGCAGCTGTTTACGCGCGGCATCGGCGAAGTGACCGACATCGTCGAGAAGGAGATGTACAGCTTTACCGACGCGCTGAACGGCGAGAACCTGACCATGCGTCCGGAAAACACCGCCGCCGTGGTGCGCGCCGCGATCGAGCACAACCTGCTCTACGACGGCCCGAAGCGCCTCTGGTACGTCGGCCCGATGTTCCGCCACGAGCGCCCGCAGCGCGGCCGCTATCGCCAGTTCCACCAGGTCGGCGTGGAAGCGATCGGCTTCGCCGGCCCGGACGCCGACGCGGAAATCATCATGATGTGCCAGCGCCTGTGGGACGACCTCGGCCTGACCGGCATCAAGCTCGAGATCAACTCGCTCGGCCTTGCGGAGGAACGCGCCGCGCACCGCGTCGAGCTGATCAAGTATCTCGAGCAGTACGTCGAACTGCTTGACGAGGACGCCAAGCGTCGTCTCTACACGAACCCGCTGCGCGTGCTCGACACCAAGAATCCGGCCCTGCAGGAGATCGCGCAGAACGCGCCGAAGCTGATCGACTTCCTCGGCGAGAGTTCGCGGGCCCACTTCGAGGGGCTGCAGCGCCTGCTGAAGGCCAACAACGTGCCGTTCACGGTCAACCCGCGCCTGGTGCGCGGCCTCGATTATTACAACCTGACCGTGTTCGAGTGGGTGACCGACAAGCTCGGCGCGCAGGGTACGGTGGCGGCCGGCGGCCGTTACGATCCGTTGATCGAGCAGCTCGGCGGCAAGCCGACGGCGGCCTGTGGCTGGGCGATGGGCATCGAACGGATCCTCGAACTGCTCAAGGAAGAGCAGTTCGTGCCGGAGTCGGACGGCGTCGATGTCTATCTCGTTCACCAGGGCGAGGCCGCGCGCGGGCAGGCCTTCATCATCGGCGAGCGCCTGCGCGATACCGGCCTCGACGTGATTTTCCATTGCAGCGCGGACGGCGCGAGCGCGAGCTTCAAGTCGCAGATGAAGCGCGCCGACGCGAGCGGTGCCGCTTACGCGGTGATCCTCGGCGAGGACGAGGTCGCCAACGGGACGGCAGGCGTGAAGGCCTTGCGCGGCGCGGACGGGGAAAAGAGCGCGCAGCAGACGGTAACGGTCGAGAACTTGACCGAATTTCTAATCAATGCGATGGTTGCACCCGCCGAAGACGTCGACGACTGATCGACGACTGATCGCGGCGCATCCGCTCGACAACAAGCTGGACAGAAGGAATCGCTAGCCGATGAGTTATCACGACGAACAAGAATCGATTGAAAGCGTAAAAGCGTGGTGGGCCCGCTGGGGCAACCTGACGACCTGGATCCTGACTGCCGTGCTCGTCGTCGTCGCGGCCTGGAACAGCTGGAATTTCTGGCAGCGCCATCAGGCCTCCGAAGCTTCCGGGCTGTACGAGGCCGTGCAGCAGGCTGTCACGTCCGGCGACAAGGCGAAGATCGCGCGCGCGACCGCCGACATGGAGGACAAGTACGGCGGCACCGCCTATGCGCAGATGACGGCGCTGGCGGCGGCCAAGGGCCTGTACATGGCGGGTGATTCGGCCGGCGCCAAGACGCAGCTACAATGGGCGATCGATCATGCGAAGGACGACGAGTACAAGCAGATCGCGAAGCTGCGCCTGGCCTCGCTGCTGCTCGACGAGAAGGCCTATGATGCCGGCCTGGCGCTGCTGAACGGCACGTCCGACGAAGGCTTCAAGGGCCTCGTGGCGGACCGGCGCGGCGATCTGCTGGCGGCGCAGGGCAAGCGCGACGACGCGCGCACGGCCTACCAGCTCGCGCTTGATTTGCTGCCGAAGGAAGACCAGCGTGCGCGCCAGCTCGTGCAGTTCAAGCTCGACGCGCTCGGTAGCTGAGCGTCCACGCTCGTTCCACAACCCTAGATAGCTTCGCTCACCGATGAATTTGCTGAAACGTAACGCTCTTCCGATCGCCTGTGCCGCTGCCATTCTCGCGCTGTCGGCTTGCTCGGCCACCAAGGATGCGCGCCGCGTACCGACGCCGCTCACCGAGATCAAGCCCGTGCTCAATGTCCAGCAGGCGTGGAAGACGAGCGTCGGCAAGGGCGGGCGCTATTCGTTCTCACCGATCGCGGTCGGCGATGCGGTGTACGCCGCAGCCACTAACGGCACGGTCGAGAAGATCGATGCCAAGACCGGTCAGACCGTGTGGCGCACCAAGCTGCGCTCGGACCTGTCGGCCGGCGTCGGCAGCGACGGCACGCTGACTGCGGTTGGCGCGCTCAAGGGCGGCGTGTTCGTGCTCGGCGCGGACGGCAAGCAACTCTGGCAGACCAACGTGCAGGGCGAGATCTTCTCGCCGCCGCTGGTCGGCAACGGTCTGGTGATCGTACGTACCATCGACGGTCAGGTGATCGCCTTCGCCGCCCAGACGGGCGAGCAGAAGTGGGTCTACCGCAGCCGCACGGTGCCGCTGAACCTGCGCGTGTCGGCCGGCATGACCTTCGCGGGCGACGAGGCCGTGCTGGCCGGTTTCCCGGGCGGCGGGCTGGTGGCCATCAATCTGCAGTCGGGCGACGCCTTCTGGCAGTCGCCGGTGTCGTTCCCGAAGGGGGTGACCGAGGTCGAGCGCATCAATGACGTCAGTGGCCCGCCCACCCTAGTCGGCGCGCTTTCCTGCGCCGTCACGTTCCAGGGGCAGATCGGCTGCTTCGACGCGAATTCGGGTCGTCCGCTCTGGGAGAAGGCCTTCTCCAGCCGCAGCGGCGTGGCGCAGGACGATACTGCGGTGGCGGGCGGCGACGATTGGTCGGTGGTCACGGCCTACGACGTGTCGACCGGCAACCAGCTCTGGCGCAACGACAAGCTCAAGAGCCGCGATGTCGGCGTACCCTACCTGCTCGGCCACGCGCTGGTGCTTGGCGACTACAAGGGGTTCGTCCACTTCCTGTCGCGCGACGACGGTTCCTTCGTCGCGCGCATGAAGACGGACGGCAGCCCGATCACGGCGGCGCCGGTGCTGGCTGGCGATACGCTGGTGGTGCAGACGCAGGGTGGCGAGCTGTACGGCTTCCGTCCGCGCTGACCGATCGGCCTGGAATTGCGCGGCCCGGCGCCCGATGGCGCGGGCCGCGCGTGTTTTTTTGGCGTGGCGATTGCCGCCGATGCCCCCGAGCGGATGGGGTCGGCGCGCTGCCTGGGCGGCATGCCGACCCGTGCTCACGCGTTGCGCGCGTCGCACGCGAGCGCCCGTCGCGGCGCGGAATTCGTGCTAATTTTCATTCAACGCAGCCGCCCGTCGCAGCGCATTTCGCGCGCGGCAGGCCTCCCGCTCCTGCGTAATACCGTAGACAACATCAGATGAAACCGGTCATTGCCCTCGTCGGGCGCCCCAATGTGGGGAAATCCACGCTGTTCAACCGGCTCACGCGCTCGCGCGACGCTCTCGTCGCCGACCTGCCGGGCCTCACGCGCGACCGCCATTACGGCGAGGGCCGGGCCGGTACGCGTCCGTACCTGGTGGTCGACACGGGCGGCTTCGAGCCGGTCGCCAAGGACGGGATCCTGCACGAAATGGCGCGCCAGACGCGCCAGGCGGTCGAGGAGGCCGACGTGGTGGTGTTCATCGTCGACGGCCGCAACGGGCTCGCGCCGCAGGACAAGTCGATCGCCGACTATCTGCGCAAGACCGGTCGGCCGATCTTTCTGGTGGTCAACAAGGCCGAGGGGATGAAGTACACGGCGGTGGTCTCCGACTTCTACGAGCTCGGCATGGGCGACCCGCGCGCGATCTCGGCCGCGCACGGCGACGGCGTGACCGACATGATCAACGAGGCGTTGGAAGTCGCCTACGCCGGCCAGCCGGAGGAAGCCGACGAAACCCAGGCCGCGCGCGGCGTGAAGATCGCGATCGTGGGCCGGCCGAACGTGGGGAAGTCGACGCTCGTCAACACGCTGATCGGCGAGGAGCGCGTGATCGCCTTCGACATGCCGGGCACCACGCGCGATTCGATCGATGTCGATTTCGAGCGTAGCGGCAAGCCTTACACGCTGATCGACACGGCCGGCCTGCGCCGTCGCGGCAAGGTGTTCGAGGCGATCGAGAAGTTCTCGGTGGTGAAGACGCTGCAGTCAATCTCCGATGCCAACGTCGTCATTCTTCTGCTGGATGCGCAGCAGGACATTTCCGACCAGGACGCGCACATCGCCGGCTTCGTGGTGGAGCAGGGCCGCGCGCTGGTGGTGGGCGTGAACAAGTGGGACGGGCTCGACGCGCACACGCGCGAGCGCACCAAGGCGGACTTGACCCGCAAGCTGAAATTCCTCGCATTCGCCAAGTTCCACTTCATCTCGGCGGCGGAGAAGACCGGCATCGGCCCGCTGCTGCGTTCGGTCGACGACGCCTATGCCGCTGCCATGAAGAAACTGCCGACGCCGAAGCTCACGCGCGCGTTGATCGAGGCGGTCGAGTTCCAGCAGCCGCGCCGCTGTGGCCCGGTGCGTCCGAAGCTGCGCTACGCGCACCAGGGCGGCCAGAATCCGCCCGTGATCGTGGTCCACGGCAATGCGCTCGACGCCGTCACCGAAACCTACAAGCGTTATCTCGAGAATCGTTTCCGGGAAACTTTCGCGCTGACTGGCACTCCATTGCGAATAGAGTTCCGGTCCTCTGTGAACCCCTATGCGGACAAGGGGCGCGGCGAATAGGCCGGACGGCCGGCCCCGGAGCAGGGGAAGCAAAATCGGCTATAGTGTAGCGATTGACGGTGGATCTCTTTTTCTTCACCGCCAATCTAGAAGATCAACCTGCAAAAAAGATGGAGTACGCCATGAGCAACAAAGGGCAATTGTTACAAGACCCGTTTTTGAACGCACTGCGTAAGGAGCATGTGCCGGTGTCGATCTACCTCGTCAATGGCATCAAGCTGCAAGGGAACATCGAATCGTTCGACCAGTACGTCGTGTTGCTCCGTAACACGGTTACCCAGATGGTTTACAAGCACGCTATCTCGACGGTCGTGCCGGCGCGCCCAGTGAATTTCCACCCGGACGCGGAAGCCTCGTCCTAACCCGATTGCCGCGGCTGGCGTCCGTCGCCGCCGGCGATCCACGCCAGCCGCCTTATCTTGACATCCGATAATTTGATCAACGCAGCGTTAGTCGGCATCGATTTCGGCAAGACCGATTTCGAGGCCAGCCTCGAAGAACTCAGCCTGCTCGCCTCCAGCGCGGGCGCCCGCCCCGCAGTCACGCTCACCGGTCGACGCTCCAGCCCCGACGCCGCGATGTTCATCGGCAGCGGCAAGGCCGAGGAACTGCGCTTGGCCTGCGACGCCAACGACGTCGACATCGTCATCTTCAACCACCCGCTCGCCCCCGCACAGCAGCGCAATCTCGAACGCACGCTGAACCGCCGCGTGGTCGACCGCACCAGCCTGATCCTCGATATCTTCGCGCAACGCGCGCGCAGCCACGAAGGCAAGCTGCAGGTCGAACTCGCGCAGTTGCAGTACTTGTCAACGCGACTGATCCGTGCTTGGACTCACCTGGAGCGGCAGAAGGGCGGTATCGGCCTGCGCGGCCCGGGCGAAACGCAGCTCGAAACCGACCGCCGGCTGATCGGCGAGCGCATCAAGATGCTGAAGTCGCGGCTCGACAAACTACGCCGGCAGCACAACACGCAGCGACGCCAACGCGAACGCAATCGCACCATGTCGGTGTCGCTGGTCGGGTATACGAACGCGGGCAAATCGACGCTGTTCAATGCACTGACCAAGGCGCAGACCTACGCGGCCGACCAGTTGTTCGCCACGCTCGACACTACCTCGCGGCGCGTCTATCTTGGCGACGAGGTCGGCCAGATCGTGGTGTCGGACACGGTCGGCTTCATTCGCGAGCTGCCCCACCAATTGGTCGCCGCGTTCCGCGCCACGCTCGAGGAAACCATCCATGCCGACCTGCTGCTGCACGTGGTCGACGCCTCCAGCGCGGTTCGGCTCGAACAGATCGAGCAGGTCAATGATGTGTTGCACGAGATCGGCGCGGACGCGATCCGGCAGGTGCTGGTGTTCAACAAGATCGACGCGGTGCCTGAACTGGCGACCCGCAGCGACGCGGTCGAGCGCGATGAGTATGGTAATATTTTGTGCGTCTTTTTGAGCTCACGCACGGGCCAGGGGCTCGATACGCTGCGTGCCTCCATTGCCGAAATCGCGAGCAGCGATGCGCTCGCCGGCACGGGGTTGCTGCCCGAGCGCGACGTTCGGTTCGATGGCAACGGGCTGACCGAACCGCACGACGACCACACGGTTTCCGAACACGGGCACTGACCGGCAGCCTGCCGGTACAGTCGAGGCCCAATCTGGTGAACAAACTCAGGTGAACGATTACAACGAGCGGAGTCCCTGGCTGCGCAAGCGCCCGATGCTGTCGGTCAACGATCCTCGTTGGGGTCGCGGCGAGGGCAATGGCGACAAGTCCGGCAAGAACGACCCGAAGCGTCCGCAGCCCGACGGCGAAGGCCTCCTCGATCTCGACGAAATGTGGCGCAATTTCAACCGGCGCCTGGCGAGCCTGTTTGGCGGCAAGGGCGGCGGCGGTAATCGCGGCCTTCGCCCCGGCAACGGCCGCGCAGCACGGGTCGGCGTCGGCATCGTGATCGGCGTGCTGATCGCCGTCTATGCCGGCAGCGGCGTGTTCGCCGTGCCGGACGGTCAGACCGGCGTGGTGCTGCAGTTCGGCGAGTATCGCGGCACGGTGGGGCAGGGCATTCACTGGCGCCTGCCCTATCCGTTCGAGTCGCATGAGATCGTCGATACCACCCAGGTCCATGCCACCGAAATCGACCGCAACAACGTGGTGCGCGTCGCGAACGTGAAGGACGCTTCGATGCTGACGCGCGACGGCGATATCGTCGGCGTGCGCTTCATCGTCCCGTACCGGATCCGTTCCGCCACCGACTACCTGTTCCGTACCGTCGATCCCGAACTCGCCGTGCGCCAGTCTGCGCAGGCGGCGATTCGTCGCATCGTGGGCGCTGCGGCGGCCAGCGAGGTGACGGGCGCGGATCGCGACCAGTTGCGCGACCAGCTGAGTGCGGCGATCCAGGGCGATCTCGACCGCGAGCAGACCGGCCTCGTGGTGACGGGCGTGGTGATCCAGGCCGCGCAGTTGCCCGAGCAGGTGCAGGCTGCGGTCGACGAGATCGGCAAGGCGCGCCAGGATCGCGAGGCGGCGAAGAATGCGGCACAGGCCTACGCCGACGATCTGCTGCCGCGCGCGCGCGGCGACGCCGCCAAGCTGGTCGACGACGCGAAGGCCTATGCCGATCGCGTCGTGACGCAGGCGCAGGGCGACGCGGATCGCTACAAGCAGGTCTACGCGCAGTACGAGAAGGCGCCGGCGGTGGTGCGCGAGCGTATGTATCTCGACACCATGCAGGACATCTATTCGAAGGCCACCAAGGTCTATATCGGCAGCAAGAGCGGCAACAGCCTAGTCTACCTGCCGTTCGACAAGATCGTCGAACAGCAACGCCAGCGCGCGGCCGAAGCCGCCAACAGCACCGCGCCGGCCTCGGCCGGGCAGCTGGCCAGCGCGCCCGATGCGGCCAATGCCGCGCCGGCATCCGCAGGTGCGACGGCTGCGTCCGTGAGCGTCGCGCCGTCCGCGAGCGCCGCCAATGCCGCCAGCGCGGTGCCCGGCAACGATCCGCTGCGATCGCGCGAGGCGTTCCGCAGCCGGTCGCGCGAAGACGATCTGCAGTAAAGGGGAGCGCCACACATGAATCGAATCGTTGCGCTCGTCATTGCGCTTGTCGTGGTCGCGTTCGTCGCGTCGTCCACGGTGATCGTCGTCGATCCGCGCCATGCGGCGGTGCTGTCCGCTCGCAGCGATGGCGAACCTACCGTGCTGGGCCCCGGCTTGCATGTGAAGCTGCCGGCGCCGCTGCAAACGGCCGTGCTGGTCGACACGCGCCTGCAGACGCTCGAATGGGCCGATCCGCAAAGCTGCACCACGGCCGACAAGCAGGACGTGCTGGTCAGCCCGGCGGTGCACTACCGGATCGCCGATCCGCTCAAGTATTACGCGAAGACCGAAGGCGGCCTGCGCGATGCGGTGGACCCGTTGCTGGCCTCGCTGAAGGGCGCGCTGGCGCAAGCGTTCTCGACGCGCTCGCTGGTCGGCGCGATCGGTGCGCAGCAGGCCATCGCCGACGAGGCGAAGCGCTTGCTGCAGACTGCGGCCGCCGATTACGGCGTCGAGATCGCCGACGTTTCGCTGCTGCGCATGGACCTGCCTGCCGCCGCAGCCGAAGCTGCCTATCGCCGCATGTCGGTGGCCGAGCGCGAGCGTGCCGATAGCGAGCGCGCGGAAGGCGCGGCCGATGCGGAGCGCATCAAGGCCGAGGCGGGCCGCCAGCAACAGCAGATCCTCGCGGACGGCTACCAGTCGGCTCAGCAGATCAAGGGCGAGGGCGATGCCAAGGCCGCCTCGATCGCCGGCGAGGCCTTCGGCCGCGATCCGCAGTTCTATCAGTTCTATGCAAGCCTGCAGGCGTATCGGAACACCTTCCATGCGAACGACGTGATCGTCGTCGATCCGGACAGCGAGTTCTTCCGCTTCATGCGCAGCCCGACGGGGGGAGGCGGTGCTTCTGCGGCACCTGCTCCCGCTCCCCGCAAACACTGACGTTGAGAAGGGGCGCCGCCTCGCGCGGCGCATCGATACCGCATGGATCTGGCCGGTTCGCTGTTGCTCGCTCTCGCGCTGATGTTGATTATCGAAGGCGCGTTCCCGTTCGTGTTTCCGGTTGCTTGGCGCGACACCTTTCGTAGAATAGCGGAGCGGCCGCCGCATCATATCCGGATCGGCGGCCTGATCGTGATGGTGATCGGCCTCGTGCTGCTCGTCTTCGCGACCTGACGAGGGCCGTTGATCCGGCCTGTTTTTCCTGTTTTGACCCGATTCGGGCTTGGCCTGACGTCATCGTCCGGTAAGGCGCCGTCCGTCGCCGCGCGTTCGCCGGTGCTGCGGCAAGGCTCGCTGAAGCCCCGGTGTTTGTACCATCCGATTCCCATTCCGGTGCGCGTGAGCGCGCATCGCAGCTTTCTATCGTAGGACCCTGACGATGTCGACCTGGTTACTTCCCGAGAATATTGCCGACGTGCTGCCGTCGGAAGCGCGCAAGATCGAGGAGCTGCGCCGCAGGCTGCTCGACCGCTTCCGTTCCTACGGCTACGAAATGGTGATGCCGCCCCTGCTGGAGTATCTCGAGTCGCTGCTGACCGGCGGCGGCAACGATCTGCACCTGCGTACCTTCAAGCTGGTTGACGAATTGTCGGGCCGTACGCTGGGCGTGCGTGCTGACATGACGCCGCAGGTCGCACGGATCGACGCGCATCTGTTGAACCGCCAGGGCGTGACGCGCCTCTGCTACGCGGGCAACGTGCTGCATACGCGGCCGCGCGGCCTGCATGCGACGCGCGAGCAGATCCAGATCGGCGCCGAGATTTATGGCCACGCCGGCTTCGAGGCCGATCTCGAGGTGCAGCAGCTGATGCTCGATGCGCTGCGCCTGACCGGCATCGGCACGATCCGCCTCGACCTCTGCCACGCTGGCGTGCTCGATGCGCTGTTCTCGCGCGACGCGGTCGCCGCCGCGCGCGGCGAGGTGCTGTACGGCGCGCTGGCTGGCAAGGACGTGCCGCTCCTGAACGAGCTGACCGAGGATCTGGGGCCGGATACGCGTGCCGCCTTGCGCGCATTGCCGCATCTGTATGGCGACGCCTCGGTGATCGACGAGGCACGCCGCCAGTTGCCGGCGCTGCCCGAGATCACGTGCGCGCTCGACGATCTCGCCCAGCTCGCGGCCCAGGTGCCGGGCACCGAGGTCGCGATCGACCTGGCCGACCTGCGCGGTTACGCCTATCACAGCGGCGCGATGTTCTCGGCCTACGTCGACGGCGTGCCGAACGCGGTAGCCTGCGGCGGCCGCTACGATCACGTCGGGCAGGCCTATGGCCGCGCGCGCCCAGCCACCGGCTTCTCGCTGGACCTGCGCGAAATCGCGCGGATCTCGCCGGTCGAGGCGCGCGGCACCGCGATCCTCGCGCCCTGGCGCCAGGATGATGCGCTGCGCGTGGCGGTGGCCGCGTTGCGGGATGCGGGCGAGGTCGTGATCCAGGCGCTGCCGGGGCACGATCACGTGCTCGACGAGTTCGCCTGCGACCGCGTGCTGATCGAGCAGGGCGGCGCGTGGCTCGTCCAGGCCCGCTGAAACAAGCGCGGCGCGGTTGTTTCGGGTGCCATGCCGTTGACGCGAAACGGAAAAATTCGGAACCCGCGCCGAACCTATGTAGAATACGTTTTTAACCAGCTAACGAATCAACATGTCTGCCAGCGCAGTGAATGTGACTCCGGGGCGCAATGTCGTCGTCGTGGGAACCCAGTGGGGAGATGAAGGCAAGGGCAAGATCGTCGACTGGCTGACGGACCACGCTCACGGCGTCGTGCGTTTCCAGGGCGGCCACAACGCCGGCCACACCCTCATCATCGGCGGCAAGAAAACCATCTTGCGCCTCATGCCTTCCGGCATCATGCGCGCAGGCACGCCCTGCTACATCGGCAACGGCGTGGTGCTGTCGCCGGAGGCGCTGTTCAAGGAAATCGGCGAGCTGGAAGAAGCGGGCCTCGACGTGCAGTCGCGCCTGTTCATCTCCGAAGCCGCCACGCTGATCCTCCCTTACCACGTCGCAATCGACCAGGCGCGCGAAGCGCGCCGCAGCGCCGGCAAGATCGGCACCACCGGCCGCGGCATCGGCCCGGCGTACGAAGACAAGGTCGGCCGCCGCGCGCTGCGCGTGCAGGACCTGTTCGACGCGAAGACCTTCGCCGATCGCCTGCGCGAAAACCTCGATTTCCACAACTTCGTGCTGACCCAGTATCTCGGCGGCGCGGCCGTCGATTTCCAGGCCACGCTCGACACGATGCTCGGTTATGCTGATCGTCTCAAGCCGATGGTCACCGATGTCTCGCGCCGTCTCTACGACGCGAACCATCAAGGCCAGAACCTGCTGTTCGAAGGCGCGCAAGGCACGCTGCTCGACATCGACCACGGCACCTACCCGTTCGTCACCTCGAGCAACTGCGTGGCCGGTGCGGCTGCGGCAGGCGCCGGCGTCGGCCCGCAGAAGCTCAACTACATCCTCGGCATCACCAAGGCCTACTGCACGCGCGTCGGCTTGGGTCCGTTCCCGAGCGAACTCTACGATGCGGACAATCCCGCGCGCCAGAACCAGATCGGCCTGACGCTGGCCAATGTTGGCAAGGAATTCGGTTCGGTCACGGGCCGTCCGCGCCGCACCGGCTGGCTTGATGCGGCCGCGCTGCGTCGCTCGATCCAGATCAACGGCGTGTCGGGCCTCTGCATAACCAAGCTCGACGTGCTCGACGGCCTCGAGGAAGTGCGCCTCTGCGTCGGCTACAAGATCGACGGCAAGGATGTCGACCTGCTGCCGCGCGGCGCAGCCGACGTGGCGCGTTGCGAGCCGGTCTATGAAACCTTCCCGGGCTGGAAGGAAAGCACGGCCGGCATCGATCGCTGGGATGCGCTGCCGGCGACGGCCCGCGCCTACCTGACGCGCGTCCAGGAAGTGGCCGGCGTGCCGATCGACATGGTGTCGACGGGCCCCGACCGCGACGAGACGATCCTGCTGCGTCATCCGTTCAAGGTCTGAGGTCCGCCCGCACGATGACGCAAGCCACGAATCATCACGGCGCTCCGATCGCCATGTCGGTTCCGCGCAACGACGACAAGAACCTCTGGGTGGGCTGGGACGAGTATCACCGGCTCGTCGAGTTGCTCGCACTCGCGGCGCACGAATCGGGCTGGAAGTTCGACCAGATCCTGTGCCTCGCGCGCGGTGGGCTGCGCGTGGGCGACCAGCTCTCGCGCATCTACGACCTGCCGCTCGCGATTCTCGCGACGAGCTCGTATCGCGAGGCGGCCGGCACCCAGCCGGGCGATCTCGATATCGCGCAGTACATCACGATGACGCGCGGCAATCTGTCCGGCAACGTGCTGCTGGTCGATTCGGGCGTCACGCTCGCGCGTGTCCAGCAGCACCTGAAGGAGCGTTATCCGTCGGTCACGGCGGTGCGCTCGGCGGTGCTCTGGTATAAGGCCTGCTCGACGGTCAAGCCCGATTACTTCGTCCAGCACCTGGTGACGAATCCCTGGATCCACCAGCCCTTCGAGGAGTGGGACACGCTGCGTCCGCACACCCTGGTGGCCTGGACCAAGCGTGGCCAACACCCAGCGCAACGACGAGGCGGCGCAGTAATCGACTCGCTCGACGAGCCGCGCGAATCGATCGCGCGGCTGATTCATCGGCGCCCACGGGCGCCGATTTCATTTTGCGCGCCGGCACCCTGTCTGTCGGTGCGCTTTCCGTCTAAACGGGGACGCATGCTACACTGGCCGCGCCGCGTCGCATCACGGCAACACCGCGAGGTGGCATGGCGACCCGGTCAGTCTAGAATAGCGCTCGTTTTTCCGACCCCAGAACGGAACGTTACGCTTCCATGACCGACACGAACCACTCGAACACGCGCTCTTCCTCCTTGCAGGCTCTCACCGTCGCGGCGATCGGCGTGGTGTTCGGCGATATCGGCACCAGTCCGCTCTATTCGCTGAAGGAGGCGTTCAGCCCAGCCCACGGGATCCCCCTCACGCAGGCCTCGATCCTCGGGGTGATCTCGCTGCTGTTCTGGGCCATCATGCTGGTGGTCGGCGTCAAGTATGTGCTGTTCGTGATGCGCGCCGACAACAACGGCGAGGGCGGCGTGCTCGCGCTGATGGTACTGGCGCTGCGCTCGATCGAACCGCGCAAGCATGCCACCCGGATCCTGATGGCGCTCGGCATCTTCGGTGCCTGCATGTTCTACGGCGATGCGGTGATCACGCCGGCCATCTCGGTGATGTCGGCCGTCGAGGGCCTCGAGATCGCGACGCCGCAGCTGAGCCACATGGTGCTGCCGATCACGGTGGTGATCCTGATCGCGCTGTTCTGGATCCAGCGTCACGGCACCGCGATGGTGGGCAAGCTGTTCGGCCCGATCATGGTGATCTGGTTCCTGGCGCTGGCCGCGCTCGGCATCTACCACATCGCGCGCGTGCCGATGGTGATCGCGGCGATCAATCCCTACTACGCCTTCTCCTTCATGTCCGCCCACGTGCTGCAGGCCTACGTGGTGCTCGGCTCGGTGGTGCTGGTGCTGACCGGCGCCGAGGCGCTCTATGCCGACATGGGCCACTTCGGCATGCGCCCGATCCGGCTCGCCGCCTACGTGCTGGTGATGCCCTCGCTGGTGCTGAACTATTTCGGCCAGGGGGCGCTGCTGATGCAGAACCCGAAGGCGATCGAGAACCCGTTCTTCCTGCTCGCGCCCGACTGGGCGCTGCTGCCGCTGGTGGTGCTGTCGACGGTGGCCACCGTGATCGCCTCGCAGGCGGTGATCTCGGGTACCTATTCGCTGACCAGCCAGGCCATCCAGCTCGGCTACGTGCCGCGCATGAAGGTGCTGCACACCTCGGATCTCGCGATCGGGCAGATCTACGTGCCGGTGGTCAACTGGCTGCTGTTGTTCGTGATCCTCTGCATCGTGATCGGCTTCAAGTCCTCCGACAATCTGGCCGCTGCCTACGGCATCGCGGTGACCGCCACCATGGTGATCACCACCGTGCTGGCCGGTGTCGTGATGATCAATGTCTGGAAGTGGAACCGCCTGCTGGTGGCCGGCATCATCGGCGTGTTCATGATCATCGACCTCGGGTTCTTCGGCGCCAACCTGCTGAAGGTTGCGCAGGGCGGCTGGCTGCCGCTGGGCATCGGCGCGCTGCTGTTTTTCCTGCTGACCACCTGGTTCAAGGGCCGCCATATCGTCAAGGAGCGCACCGCTGCCGACGGCATCCCGCTCACGCCGTTCCTGCAGAGGCTGCTGGCGCATCCGCCGCATCGCGTCTCGGGCACCGCGATCTACCTGACCGGCAGCGACACGCTGGTGCCGGTGAGCCTGCTGCACAACCTCAAGCACAACAAGGTGCTGCACGAGCGTACCCTGTTCCTGACCTGCATCACGCGCGACATCCCCTATGTGCACGACGAGGAGCGCGTGACGGTGCAGGAGGCGGGCGGCGGGCTGTACATCGTCAAGGCGGAATACGGCTTCAACGAGACCCCCGACGTGAAAGCCGTGCTCGAGGACATCGGCCGCAAGCACGACATGTCCTTCGAGCTGATGGACACCTCGTTCTTCCTCGCGCGCGAGACGGTGGTGCCGACCCATCTGCCCGGCATGTCGATCTGGCGCGAGCGCGTGTTCGCCTGGATGCACCAGAACGCCGCGAAGCCGACCGACTTCTTCTCGATCCCGGCCAACCGTGTGGTCGAACTCGGCACCAAGATCGAGATCTGAGGCCGGCCGCAGCGGTGCCGTCGAGCACCGCTGCCGTCAAGCAAGCCGCGCATCTGCGCGGCTTTTTCTTTGTAAGAGACGGTTTCAAAAAGGCCATGTGGGGCTGTTAACTTTCGCGGCGAGCGGTTAACCTCAGGCATCGGAACAACCGAGATCGAGGAGATGGGCCAGCCGATCATCAACGACGAACTGTGGACCTTGATCGAACCGTT
>JAYFRU010000018.1:0-17310 GCA_040946965.1 Burkholderia sp.
AGCGCTTTGCCTCGGGCTTCCTTCGGATTCGCAGTCGCCCACGACACCCTTGCCTCTGGCTAACACTTCCCCTTGTCAGGCGTGTAGAGGACTTTCACCTCCAAGTGTGTGCGCCCAGCCGGGCGCACGAAAAAACGGCGGCACCCCCGATCGAGGGTGCCGCCGTCCTGGCACGTGCCGCTCAGCCGCGGTTCGACTTCAGCCGATGCGCGAACTTCTGGCGGAATTTCGCGATCTTCGGGCCGATCACGGCCGCGCAATACCCTTGCTGCGGATTGCGCGCGAAATAATTCTGGTGATATCCCTCGGCCGGCCAGTAGTTGCCGTCCAGCAGCTCGACCACGGTGACGATCGGCGCGCCGAAGATATGCTCGCGCTCGAGCATGGCGATCACCTCCAGCGCGGCCTCGCGCTGCGCCTCCGACTCGGCGAACACCACCGAGCGGTACTGGGTGCCGACGTCGGCGCCCTGGCGGTTCAACTGGGTCGGATCGTGCGTGGCGAAGAAGATCTCCAGCACCTCGCGGTAGCTGATGCGCGCCGGGTCGTAGCTGACCTTGACCACCTCCGCGTGGCCCGTGTCGCCGTCGCAGACCTCGCGATAGCCGGGATTGCGCATGTGGCCGCCCGCATAACCGGATTCCACCGCCAGCACGCCTTCGACGTCGAGAAACACCGCCTCGGTGCACCAAAAGCAACCACCTCCCAAAACGGCTGTTTCGCTTTTAGGTGAATCTACCTCAATCCCTTTACCAGCATTGGTTTCCACAGTTCCACCCCCAGAAGGCTGTTTCAGAAAAAAGTACCGGTTTTGCCCGTTTTCGGCTAGAATTTCACCCAAAATCCACCCAAAGAACGGCGACCGAGGCACCCCAATATGCCCACTATAAAGCTTCCCCGTGGTATCCAACAGGTGTCATGGAAGAACAAGGTTGATAAGACGATACAGGTTCGCTACCGAGTTCGTATCAACCGTAAGGACTACCAGCATGACCAATACTATGACGACCTGAAGGAAGCGGAAGAAGTCCTTTCCCTATCCAAGACAAAACAGGGGGTTGAACTTCTAAGGCAAAAAGCCCATGAAGAACTGCAAAAACAAAGCCTTGACCTATCTTTTTTGCATGAACCAACCCTTTCTTTTTATATCAATGAATATGTAAAGAAATTCATTGACTCAAAAAAACAGAATACCTATCTCCAAAAAAGGAATGTTCAATCATTAAAGACATTCTATCAAACAATCATTGAAACAGAAATTGAATATCGCCACGATAAAAGATTTCAAAACCTGAAAGGCATTATCGGAATGTCAATGAAGTTTCCAAAAAAAGCACTTGGAAAATTCAAAATTGGCGAGATAGGTATTTCAGAAATAAATGATTATATTCGCACCCGTTTAGCTACTGAACATAAGGCAGTTAGAAGAAAGCAGGAAGTAGAATTCAAATATCTCGGGAAAATTCCTGAAGCCGATAGACCAAAGCGGTATGTTAAAAAGAGTTCTGTAGCAAGAGAAATATCTCTTTTCTCAGTGTTCTATCGTGAGCTTGGTGAACTAGATAAAAATCTTGAGGGGTGCGAAAATGTGGCTCTCAAATATAACAAGAAGCTTCTAGCCGAAGCCAATAAGAAACGGCTATTTAGGCTCAAAGAAGAGGACGAAAAAAGGCTTTTTGAAGAGCTTGCAGTAACCCGTAATAAGCAAATGGGTCAGATTGTCATGTTATCCCTGCTCACCAGTTGCCGACGGTCTGAAATTGTGACTTTGTTATGGGAGCAGGTAGGAGAAACACACCTTCACCTGTTCACTACCAAGAACAGGAAAGAGCGGTTTGTCTTTTTGACACCCGAAGCCAAAGCATTGATTAGCACTATTGAAAGACGGGAAGGAGACCCCCGAGTATTCAGCTATAAAATTTCTGGCTTTGAGGGTTCTTTTTCCAAGCTCAAGGAACGAATAGGCTTGAAGCATATCCGCATGCACGACATGCGACGGGAATCTATCGCCCGCTTCATTGAGAAAATTGGTCAGGAAAACTCAATTTATATCGCTCAAATGTTGGGCTTCAAGTCTGCGAACAAGTTTGAAGAACAGCATGTAAAGCCCATGCCTGTAAGGGGTATCAACAGCCAAGGGGAGCTTATGAAGCATGTAGGGCATGCGAACCTTCAAAAAACATACGGCTATTACAACTCTAAATCTACCCCTGTTTTGCAGTATCAAACCCCGAACAATCAAGCAATTGTTAAGGTGACTATCAACCCATTGGCCGAGACAATCAAGAAAGATTAGCCTATTGATAAGATTGTGTTCACTAACATAAGATTGTGCTAGAATGTCTATATCAGTTAGCCAATGCTCACTGACCTTCTAGACCAACTTGTTACGGGCAGAATAAAAATGACCTTTCTGGAAAATGCACAGGCAGTATTGAGCGAAGCTGATTTCAACAAGCTTCAGTTTCTGAACAAGAAGTCAGCAGACTTTGAAGCCAGCCCTGACGAAGAAAAAGAACTGGTGGACCTGAAGGGCAAGGTTCGCAGTGCAATTGCAGAACGGGACAAGGTCAAGAATCTGGAATTTCTGAAGTCAGGTGCTTATACCTTGCCTGAAGTCCTGAAAGTGTTCCTTGGCAGCGATAAGACAGAAGCAGATTTCACAAAGGCAATCAATAAGGCAGTAGCCGAAATCTATCCGACTGAACCCAAGGAAGCGGTGCACATTGCAGACTATGGCACCGAGCAACTTATCATGTTCGGCGGTGTGGGTGCTCGCAATGATAAGGTCAAGGACCTTGCTGAAAAAGGCGGAATCAAGGGTTTAATTAAAGCTCTTCACCCGCATGGCTTGGAATGGATTAAGACTACTGTAGTCCCTGAAAAGGGACCGTATAAGGGTAAAAAGACCTACCCGAATGTGCAGGCAGTTGCTACCCGCTTCAAGTGGAAAGCAGAGGATTTGAAGAAGGAACTGAAGCTTTCCTAATCTTCAAAAAGATATAAAAAGGCCCCTCAATGAGGGGCTTTTTTTATTACTCGGAAAAACTCGAATCATAGCAATATACAACATAAAAAAGAGAATCCACACCATACCACAGACATAATCTAATACACCTAAATAAAAAGTCAAGTTTTTATACCGAGAAAGCTGATTTCTTTTTATTCGCCTTGGCGACCCGCATAACCTCTTCCCAATCGTCTTTATCATTAGCTTCACCTTGCATTGGCAATTCCTTAAACGAAGCTGGCAAATCCGATTCTTCTACCTCATGAGTCGGGATATCAATAGATTTCCCCTCAGAGGCACGAATATATTCCTTAACCACATAAAATCTATCACCATTAAAAAAGAAATTTAGATTAAAGAAATACATTCCCATGTCGTCTGTTTCAGCTATGACATTTTTCGATATAAGCTCGCTTCTTGAGCGATAGAAGGAAGATTTAACCATAGGCTTTAATTTATTGTATCTGCAAAAAATCAAATACGAACGATATGACAAATCGATTACCGTCTGATTATATGCCTCGCTTTTTTGAAGCATTCTGAACATGTATTCAAATAATAACTTCGAACAGTTTTGAACAGAAGACAGCACCGCATTGGCTTCTATATATACCTTTACGAACTCGGAATCTTTTATAAAAGCGGTTTCCTTGCTGACAAGGTGTCTTTTGTTTTCTTCTATATATTTATCTATAAATGGGTTTTTCTTCATGATTGTCCTTTAACTTTAATTTAATTAAAACATATCAGTTTCATTTGTCAATACATAATGAAACTATTTTGTATATGTCACAGGTCAAAACAGTTTCATTTTCACAGTAAAAATAAAACTGGTCTCAAATCTGGGACTAATTGGTCTCAAATCTGGGACTAAAAAATTACTTCATGAAACACCTCTAAGCCTTATCCCATAAGGCTTTTCAGAGATTCGTAAAAATTTTCACCACTGGAGATTTAGATTTATTAGTGTCTACGACACTAATAAATATAAATCAAAGACATTGTCTCGGTCAGTTTTGTTTGCTTAGTGCAAACAACTTCCCTACCCCTTATAAAAACAAACTGGGTAAGGACAGGCGAATAACCACTGTATACGGGCTGTGCTTCGCACCTGGAGCCCGTATTAAACCCCCCTCTTTGGAGGTGTGCCCTTTCGGGCATGCCTACGGCTCAGTTCTCAGAATAGAACCTTATCCGTAGGAGTGCTTTTCATTGACCCAGCTTGCGATTAGCAGGCTTTTCCCAAAGGGAGGGTTTAGGCGATAGCCAGGGCGATTCAAATACGATTAAAGAATATTTAACAAAAGCTTAGATTATGTGTTGACAAATGCAACACATTTCTTATATTAGATAATACCAACATAAAGGAGACCCATGAAAAAGGAATTATTAGAATCGTTTTATAGAGCTATCTTGAATGGTGACGAAACAAAGGCTTTTCTCACACTTCAAAAAGACTTCGCTTTTTATCATTTAAACTTTAGACATTATTTCGGCACGATTCAAAACCAGCTACCAAACCGAAGATTTAATCCAAACGGAAAACTGGAAGTTAAATATGTTGCACATGATATTTATCAAATCTTTCTTGATAACAGGCTTATCGCAGAGGAAAACTTTCTATTCAAAATAGGCTTTTTGTCAAAGCTTTATTTCGCGGGAACAAAATCAAAATACGATTGTTTTGGAAAAATCGCCTACAGAAATTTTAAGCCCAAGAGAGTTTTAACTGTCAGGACACCCAGAGGCATAGATTTGAAATCCATAGTATTTAGCAATCCGATTGCTAAATGCAAGATTTATAAAGGAACAACCTTTGAAAATGACGGATTCTATTCGTGTGAGCTTGAGATAGAAGGCGACGACCTTTCGACTAAAACAGCCTCCGCAACACTGGAAACTACAGAAGGCACTTTCAAGCAATATTTTGTCTTGCGGGGTATTGACTACCCTTATCACGATATTAAGCACCCCCGATTTACCCAAGACGGTAAAGGTGTGCTTTTGAATAACGACCCTGAAAAAATCTTCATGATAGAAGCTACTTTTGCAAATGGGCAAAAGATTCAGGAGCAGTTCCCTACAAGAACAGAATATAAGTTTGAAGAAGAAATGAAAAGCTTTTACATGTTTGTCGACGGAACTGCATTTAACTATTATTACGACTTTTTAGAGGACACTATATGAGCAATTATCAAATACTTAAAGACCTGTTAGGGCATAACGAGACCGCCAAACTTGGCGGATTCTATGACGAATTTATCGCATTTAATGAAGTCTTGTGCTTGTTCGCATTGTATTTGAACAAGAATGGACCAGACAAAATTCAGATTTATTCGGGAAATGTAGCCGGCGAAAAAATCAGGAAAGCAAAAGAAATTTACGCGAGCGAAACCAATAAAGCCAGTGAATGGACCGCTTTCTATATGCACCATGAACCAAATAAGGATTTGGAGACACCATGAAAAAAGAAAACATACATATCAGGGTAAATAAAGAAATAAAAGAAGACATTCAGAAGACTGCAAGCCTCTTGAATATCAGCCTTACTCAATACCTGACCTTACTACACTACAACCGCAAGGACTTAGTCCTGAAAATTTCGCAAATCAAGGAGAAGAAATGAAAAACCTATTTCGCAAAATCAATGATTTTTTAGTCAAACTAGGAAAACACTTATTAAGTCAAAACCAAGGGTAATCTATGAACAGAATAAACTTACGAACTGAAGAGGAGGCATTATCCCGAACATTTGGTGGATATGACGGGCCTGAAAAATTACGGGATTATCTTATCGAACAATCAAAAGAACAATTCCGCAAGGGTCTGAAAACGACCCTATCCGTTGCCACATTTTTCATTGTTAGCTCGCTTTATTTATTCGCCTATTTCAAACTTCTTGGAACTGGCGAATTAGCATGTTTCCTTTCAGTAATTTCATATTCTTTCATTTTGTTTTTGTATGCAATTTATAAGCCAGCATTTGCTACCCTTTACATAGCTTACTTTAAAATCAAGAAAGAGGAATTGTTAGGCTCACCAATTGATAAGACAGAAACAGCAGGGCACAACACCTTTGAGAATACTCAACCCACGGAAAAGCTGAATATTCCTGACAGTATCAGGCGACAACTTCGCATGGAAAGGACTAACCGCCAAAACGACGAAACTATAAACAAGGTATTTTGTCATTACATTAGAAAAACACAGACCAAAACCAGATTAGCCAGAAAGATTATCCCGAATCTGGATACTCTATCATTCGACTCTGATAAAAATGCAATTTCGTGTTATGCCAGACACCTGCATTATGGAGTATTTACTACCAAAACCTTCTATATTGACTTGACTAAAGAACTAGATACATTTCGCTTAGATATAGACATTCGGGAATGTGTGAACGAAATGAGGCTACACCTTGTGACAGACACGGAAAACCTAGACCGCCCTCTCTTCACTGAAATCAGTGCATGGAAGCAGGAGATATTTGTCCACATTGCCAGAAGCATGCTGAAGCTCACCGAGCAAATGAATGCTTACCTACTGGCGAACAAGGCACGGTTCGAAGCACTGACCTATCTAGCCGTGAAGGATTCGCTACACCTGGCAGATTCCCCCTATGACGATAGCCTTATTGAGTTTGCGAAGGCATATAAAACGACCCGCCTGCATGAAAAGCTCAGGCATGCCCTACCCGAGAAGTCCACCAGTAAAGGAGGTGTCAAGAAAAAGAAGATTTGAGCGGTTGCTTTTCGGGGTGTCACCTACCCCCTACCCATGCACCGCGAGCCCGTTATGGGCGATTCTGAAGGGTCGTTCGCCGAGCCGAAAATCAGAAAATATAAGAGCAGTCCAAACAACTACAAGGAGAAAACATGGACAAAGATTATGATAGAAATTCAGATAAATATTTTGAACTAGCCAAAGCGAAATTAGAAGAACACAACAGAAAACTTGAGCAAAAGAATCGAACCGAGAAAAAGATAATTGAGAATAAGGTCAGAATTGCATGGTATGCGACTTGTGCTTTCGTATCAATATTGACCGTTCCGATAGTTATCTACTCAGCCAAAATTCTTGAAATTATCTTCAGGCTGAAGTAAGGAAAAGACATGAATTCAATAATTAAAAAAATAAAAGATTCTCATGAAGCCAAGTTTCTAGAATGGAAATATGAGAAGTTCCTGAAAGAAAACGGCGAAAGTGCGAGCATTACACACGACTACTTTTTCTTTATTACCACCTTAGATTTTGAGAATGAAATCATTCTCAGACCAAAGCTTATCGAGTCTTGCACTGTAATTTACCCTGACGACCCAACTGAGAGTTTCATTCCGATAGATTTTACAGGCGAAAGAATTTGTGTTGCTCCGTCTTCAATTCAATGCCTTGTCGGTCTCATTGGAGCAGACTCAACCAATGACAACACAAGCTATAAAATTTATAAAACGGCTAAAAAGGTAAAGGCATTTAAAGCGATAAATACTCAACCTGCCTCAGAGGAACACTATTTATTCAAGCCAACACTTTTCAAGAAGATAGGCGAACCAAAAAATTTCATGCAGATAAAAGAAGCTCAAAAGCTGATTTCGTCAGAGATTGAAGACCGAGCTTTTTTATCAGCCACTTACAGAATTAAATTATTTATTGACAAATTTAGCCTCACTCTTCATACATTTGATTAACACATTCATACACAAAAAGGAGAATATTATGAATATGAAACAGCTTCAAGAAGACCTAGAACAAAAAAATCTATCCGCCAAATTTGTTCACATAAAGAACAGCACAACTGACCAGCAACGAGTTTATTTGAATGTGAATTCAAATTTTGACATTTACTTTATTGGATTCGAATCAAGGCTTTTCCTACATGTCTGGGTAAAAAGACCGAAGGATTTTGACCCAACTGTCAGCAAATCAGCAGAGGAAGAAGCGAAGGAATTGGCGGTTAGGAGAAAGGCAAAATTCACATTACTGACAAAATTCAAAGAGCTTGGCATTGAAAAAATTGAAGAATATTCCAGTGAGTCCGAAGTAAATTTGAAGCCCAAGACCCAAAAACTGAAACTTGATTTAGACCTCGAATGATACAAATAAAACAGACCGAGATTGATTCTCGGTTTTTTATTGTCCTCAAAGAATTGGAGGAGTAACACTTATTCTTTTTTGAAGAAAACCAGAAAACCAAACTAGGTAATGACAGACAGAAAGACCACCACACATATCGCAATTGTTCCAATTGCACCGAAACCCCGCCTTTCGGCTTGAACACTTCGTGTGAAGGTATAGACCAACAAAAAAAACCTCAATGCGAAATCTTACACAGCCATTCCAAATCAATACCCATTCCCCAGATAAATCAAGGCTTTTACAGTCTATATGGCAATACATTTAATGGTGTTGACTTATCATTAAAATTGTGCATTATTATCGTATAGACCAAAAAAAGGAGACATATGAAGAAAATTAGCAAATCAATCAAGATTGACTATCTACTGAACTCGGCGGTTTCAACCTATGCTGAAAAGAATAGGTTAAGCCAGATAGAAGTAATAGAGCAAGCTCTCACCCAATTCTTCAAAGAAAAGAAGGAACATGAAGGCTTTGAAGTTCTGGGACAAGGCATTGCAAAGATTCTCGAAAAACTAGAACAATTCGATTCACAGTGAGCAACTATGGATAATAAAAACAAAATATTTTACATGCGAGCTAGGAGGAACGACGACCAATTGAGACCTTGGGATTATCGAACCTATACCCAAGACTATGCCTTCACCTTCACAATTTTTTCACTGATAGGCACGATTGGCCTCGCCTACCTTCACCAGAAATTTCTGGGATTTTCTCTCTTCGATTTATGGAAAATTGTTCAGCACTCTTCAAACCCTGACCTCGTTTTGATAGCAAAAGAGAAACTTTTTTCAATCCTTGGGGCCGGTTTTTTCTTTGGAGCAATGGCAAGCTGGAAGCTTAACAAGCCGATAAATTATTCCAGAATTTCTGATAAGTCTGAAAATTTCTATTACTCAAATACAATCGAAAGCAATATAGAATTTCATAAAGAGCAAAGACAGAGACACACGATCGACTTCAAGAATCCGCCAAAGAATAGCTTGACCTTGGTAAGCCCAGAAGAATGCAAAGGCAAAGATTCAATTTTTCAGCCCGTCCAATTTAATGAAAATGCTTCGATTCTGGCAGGGATAGTGATAGGGATTGCAGGCGGTGGTAAGTCTGCATTTCTCACAAGACTATACGAGCAGATTCTAGCAAACGGTCATAAATTGATTGTGCATGCACCGGATTCGAAAGCTCGTGACATGCTAGTAAGCTCAGGTTATCAATGTGCTGTATCAGCACCTTGGCTAAAAAATTCAATCTATATTGACCTTGCTTCCACTCTGAATGTAGAAGACATGAATCTAAAAAACGAACTTATTGGTTTGGTTATCACTTCGTTTTTTGGATATGTTGATAAGGGTTCAAGCGATTCATTTTTTCAGAATGGTGCAGTGTTTATCTTGACTGCCTCACTCAGAAAGCTTTGCAGTGAACACCCTGGACACTGGTCGCTAGACGACTGGAAGCGGGAACTTACGGGCAAGGAAATCTGGGAATTTAAGGACATGGTAGATACCTATTTCCCAGAGGCAGGATTCACTGTCAATGAAGAAGCCGAAAAAATGACGGCCTCAATCATTGCTTCGATTACTGAAACACTGGTTTCAATTGGCAAACTATCCGTATATTACAAACAATGTAGAAAGCCTTTTGACCTGAAAAAGTGGTGCATGAATGAAGATAAAAAACAGGTCATTGTCTTATGTTCAGATACCCAATATGCGGACATTTCACGAATCAATATCGCATTGTTCATTAATCTCTGCATTCCATTCATGCTATCGGGCGAACGGGAACAGGTATTCATTAATAATCCACACAGAATTTATCAGGCACTTGACGAATTTCCAAACTTTGCAAGAAATATAGATACAAACCAGTGGATACGGATTGTTAACGAAGGCCGAAAATTCGGTAATTCAGCAATCGTAATCGCACAGAATACACCTCAGATAGTCGGGTGTTTCACTTCAAAGAATGCCGAGGCAGATAGCCGTAAATTTATCGGTTCTTTCCACACTCAATACATAGCCCAACCTTCCAGCGAAGACGAAAAATTCTTGTCTTCCATTGTTGGAGAAATCACTTATGAAGATAAGGAAGCTCAGGCTTCTATCGACCAAGTGACGGGCAAGAAAACTATCTCCTACCCCCCAAAGCTCAGAAAGGAAAATGTTTCATTCAAGCAATTGCAAAGTGATTTAGGTGTGGTTAAGGACAAATCGGGCAAAGGGCTAGGTGTAACGGTGGCCGTCCGTTTATTCGAGACTCGAATCACTGCACCTTTATTTTTCCCATTTGTCGAGGAGTTCGCAAAATCTCACAGGGATAAATTCAGAGACAAGATTATCCAGAAGGACGGTCATGAATATATAA
This sequence comes from Burkholderia sp., assembly GCA_040946965.1. Classification (GTDB taxonomy): domain Bacteria; phylum Pseudomonadota; class Gammaproteobacteria; order Burkholderiales; family Burkholderiaceae; genus Burkholderia. The sequence continues at coordinate 10,511 of JAYFRU010000018.1, forward strand.
AGATAGGCCAAGGCAAGAAAAGGCCCCTATTTGTATCTGACGATAAGATTATTTTGTCACAAAAAGACGAGCTTGAAATCTACAATCTTAATGCTTTAGCTTCGAAACGAAATATTTTACCGAAACTCATTGAAGCTGGAAAATTGAAGCAAGCCAAAGATATTGAATCAGAAATCAGGCTATTAGAGCAACAGCTTAGTGTAAGTGACCCAGAAGGCGAAAAAGACGACTCTAATCCTTTGGAAAAAGCCACTTCCGAAGTAGCCATTGAAGCCGTGGACCCTACTGGCATGTTGGGAATAGGCATGCAGTTAGGCGAGCTTATGGAGTCGTTATCTGACTCGCCTGCACCTGGCGGGGAGCCTGCGGGCTCGGTATCAACAGAAGAACCAAAGAAAAAGAAGCTAATAAAGAAAGATAGGGAGATAGAACTATGATAAGCAATGCACCGATAAGAGACCCGAACTATTACACAAAAGAATTTATTCGTGACGATTACTATAATAAGCACAACCCTAACAATAAGGAAGGCATAGGCGAATGGTTTGGAAGAGGTGCGGCGAAACTGAACCTGACAGGCGAGATTAAACAGCAGGATTTCTGGAAAGCACTTAAAGGTATCAATCCAAATACTGACGAGAAGCTATCGAAATTTGTCAGAAATAATCCCGATAGAATGGGTCAGGATTTTACCTTTAATGCAAACAAGTATTTTTCTGCCCTTCTCAATGCTTATGACCTCAACGACCCCATGAGGCAGGAATTAGAAAAGATTTGGACGGAGGCAGATAACTTTGTTATGAATTCCTATGAAAATAGGCTTTTAGTCCGTGAGAATGGAAAGCTTGTCAAGTGTCAGGGGGCAATCATTGCTAAATGGCAACATGAAACCAGTCGACCTGAAAATGGAAAGATTGATTTTCAAAGGCATTGCCACCACCCCATTAGCAATTATGCTTTAGGGAGTAATGGCAAATGGCTAGCAGTGGATTTCTCGCGGATTATGGACGATAAGACACTGATAGGCTCACAGGCTCAGGAAATTCTAGCCAATGGCCTGCAAAGGCTTGGTTTTGAGATTACAGAAGGAAAATATGGTTTTGAAGTAAAGGGACTTCCCAAAGAAGCAATTGACTATTTTTCAGGAAGACGAAACACTATCGTAGAAAAAGCAGGTGAAAATTCAAGTTATCGTGACAGACAGACCCAAGCCAATGCGAAGCAAAAGAAAGACGAATATAATCTAGCCGAGCTTCGTGAGCAATGGAAATCAAAGCTTAATGATTTCGGCATAAATAAAGATACTTTGGAATTACTTACCAAACAACCCAAACAGGACAAGACTTTAACTAAAACAGACATTGTCAGGCATGCTTGCAAGCTTGCCAAATCAAAGCATTTTACAAAAGAGCATGTTGAAATTGCTATGGCCCAAAAGGGTCAGGCATATACATTCGATAAAGATAAAATCAGAAATGAAATTCTCAAATCAAGAGATACGAGAATTGCGGATAAATCCAGATTTTATGATATTAGCCAAACCTCTAAACCATTGATTGAAGCACACAAGGTGTTAAATTCTGCAAAATCTACAGAATTTAGAGAATCTTTGAAAATGGGAGGAAAAAGCCCCGACCGTGAGCAGATTCTGAAAGCTAAGGATAAGTTAGAGCAGAAGCACGGTATCAAGCTGGATAAGGTGAAGCCCGCTAAAGCACCCCAGAAGTCCGCACCGAGTAAGCCTCAGCAGGGCAAGCCTGCACCCGCCAAGGCGGATAAAGCCAAGGCACCTGAACCTGTCAGGTCTACCGCCTCAAGCCTTCCCATGTCTTCTAATCATAATATTGGGATAGGCGGTCAAATGTCTTTTTCGCTACTTCAGCAAATCAATCAGATTTCAGGCTTATTAAATGAACGGCTTTACAGCTTAGGCTTAATGGATTTGAACGATCCTGACCGCATGGAAGCCTTGGCAGGTATCACGGCACTTCGTGAGCAGATAGCGGGTTTGACCACCCAGAAGGCTATGGAAGAATGGAAAGAAGAAGAACAGAAGAGACAGCATGAAATTCAGCAACAAAAGAATCTTGACAAAGAAAGAACCAGATAATTTAAGGAGAAAGTATGGAAATTGAAAGATTAAGCCAAGAACTGAGCAATGCACAAATTAAGCACGGATTCAATGAAGATAAGAACAGAATTTATTTCAGGGACAAGTGGGATAAATTCACTTCCTTTGTTGAGGAACTTCCTGACCATTCACTCTATGTAAGGGTTAGCCTGAAGAAAATTGAAGGAGAAAAGCAGTCAACCAAGGAACTGAATCTTTGCAGAATGTGGAAATACAGGATTTTGAAGAAGCTTCACATGCACATGAATGAGGAATTACAGCTAGGGTTCAACCTTGAACCCCTTCCAAGCTCACCCGAAACCATGAAGCTTTACCCCGACGAGAAGGTTTTCAAGCCAAAGACATTGTTTGAACTTTAATTAAATAGTTCTGGCCTTTTCTATAAGTCTATGTTAGAATGCCATTATTGAATCGACGAACCCACAAGGAGGGTAAAACATGAACTAATCTATAGGGGTATTATCCATGCAAGGTATGATTTCGCTTACAAAAACAGCACATTCCAGCTTTTTCAGAGACCAGCTTTCTAGCGGTCAACCCATTGAATTTAAAGATAAATTCTTTGAATTTGCTTATCAGGTTATCGGGCAAGGTCACGATAAAAAGAAAAACGCGAAAGCTCGGGAAAGTCTTAATCGATTCCGAAATTTCGTTAAAGTCAATAGCCTGAAGTTCGTAACATTTTCCCTGTCTTATGACACGGCATCAAATAAGTATCACTTCTGCTATCAGCTTCAATCCATAAAGTTCGAAACCGAAGACTTCAGGGTTGACAGCTATATTGACGATACTGGTGCTCCCTTCGCTTTCTATCCTCAGCTTTTTTCGACTGACTTGCTATTGTTGCTTAGTCAAGTTCCTGTAATGGAAATTGTCGAAATGGCACATGAAACCGAATGAGGGGGAGAACATGCCATATCTCAGAAAGTCACAAAAAGAAGTCTTTGAGGTAAATTGTAAGCTTTTCAGGGCATTAGAGATTTTTCTCAATGTCCATTTAAAAGCCAAGCCTTCAATGCGAGGCGGAAAGCCTTCTATCAACCTTAGAATTTGCTATTCCGATTATCCTTTCATAACTTTCGTCTATATTTCAGTTTCTGATTTTGATAGCTATCTCACCGAAGAACTTCTTTTTCAAAGATTAAGCTATTGTCTTCACTTTGAAGGCGGCCAATCATTCCCTGTATTTGTCAGATTCTTTGAAGATTTTGTTAGGTTTTATAACAGAAAAAGTTTGTATGACACACTGAAAAGCAATCTACCTGAGAAACGAGATAAGAAAGAAAGAATCAAAATATGATAGATAGAACAAAGCCAGCTTATAGCTGGCTTTTTCGTTCCTATTTCTAGGTTATCGGTTAAAAGTTACACACATTGTTAACAGGGACCGATTGCTCTTTATGCTCTATGTAAAGAGCATGGCAATCTCAATGCTTCGCATTGCCCTATTAACAATGTGCATAACTTTCGGCCAGTGTCCGAGGGTGAAATTTGCCTAAAAACTGCCCAAAAATCTATGGGCAAATCGGACTGCATTGATTTTTAAAGGTTTTTTCAGCAAACAGTTTTTGTACACCAGAAACATCCGCCGCCGAACACGGCGACTTCCTGCACTGCCTGACTCATGTTCGCTCCTGACAGAGGATCCGGCCGGGGTTCGGCCGGATCGTTTCGGGCCGCCGGGTCGGGCAGCCATCGATTCCGTTAAAATCGGGACAAATTTCCCAATTTCCAGATGACCTCTTCCAACCTGTCTTGCCACCGCGCGGCCGCCGCGCGGAGGGCCGTGCCGCGATGACGATCCGCGCCACCCCGCCCGATTTCGACGCCGCTACGTTCCGGCAGGCGCTCGGCCGGTTCGCCACCGGCGTGGCCGTGATCACCACGCGCGCGCCGGACGGCCAGTTGATCGGCATCATCACCGCGAGCTCCTTCAATTCGGTCTCGCTGGCGCCGCCGCTGGTGCTCTGGAGCCTGGCCACGCGCTCGGCCTCGCTGCCGGTGTTCCGCAGCAACAGCTATTATGTGATCAATGTGCTGGCCGCGTCGCAGCTCGATCTCTGCAAGCGCTTCGCGACCGCCAAGGGCGAACGCTTCGAGGGCGTCTCGCATGCCGCCGGCCAGTCGGGCATGCCGGTGCTCGACGGCGCGCTCGCCTGGTTCGAGTGCCATAGCCGCAGCCGCTACGACGAGGGCGACCACGTGATCTCCGTCGGCGAGGTGGAACGCTGCGGCCTGCATCCCGAGGCCGCCTCGCTCGCGCCGCTGGTGTTCCACGGCGGCGTGTTCCACGGAATCAATCCGCTCTGACCGCCCCGGTGCGGGCCAGCGAGACGGGCGGGCCCGCCTCGTCCTTGAGCGTCTGCAGGACGATGTTGGAACGGATGTCCATCACGCCCGGCGCCTTGTAGAGGTGATTGAGCACGAATTCCGAATAGTGCTTGAGATTGTGGGCCAGCACGCGCAGCAGATAGTGCGTCTCGCCCGTCACCACGAAGGCCGACACCACCTCCGGCCAGGCCTTCAGCGCCTCGGCGAAGCGCTCGTGCCATTGCTCCTGGTCGTTGCGCATCGACACCTGCACGAAGGCCTCCAGCTCGAAACCGAGCTTTTCGCGGCTCAGGCAGGCGCGATAGCACTCGATCACGCCCTGCTCCTCCAGCAGGCGCATCCGCCTCAGGCAGGCGGACGGCGACAGCGAGATGCGCTCGGCCAGATCGAGGTTGCTGATCCGGCCCTCCTGCTGCAATACGGCGAGAATACGGCAATCAGTAGCGTCGAGCGAGATTGCATGCATTTCTGGTCCCCGTTTTAGCTATCGTTCAAATTATCTGCGATATTTGCCGAATGCCCATGTTTATTTCGCAAGCACTTTGCGGCCTCGATTGCCCATCATTCGAGCCATGGAGACTTGATGAAAAACGATGGAAACACTCTGGGATATTTCGCCGTCCATCTCCCCCGGCACGCCCGTCTGGCCCGGTGACACCGAGGTCGCGGTCGAGCGCGTGTGGCGCATGGAGGCCAGCTCGCCGGTCAACGTCGCGCGGCTGACGCTCTCGCCGCATACCGGCGCGCACGCCGACGCGCCCTTGCATTACGACGCCGAGGGGGCGCCGATCGGAGCGGTGCCGCTCGATGCCTATCTCGGCCCCTGCCGCGTGATCGACTGCCTGGGCGCCGCGCCCGCAGTGGCGCCCGAGCGGCTCGCCGCCGCGCTGGCGGGCTGCCCGCCGCGCGTGCTGCTGCGCACTTATGCGAAGGCGCCGCAACAAACCTGGGACAGCGCCTTCTGCGCGGTCGCGGCGACCACCATCGACCTGCTGGCCGCGCACGGCGTGCGCCTGATCGGCATCGACACGCCCTCGCTCGACCCGCAGGAATCGAAGACCATGGACGCGCACCGGCGCGTGCGCGCGCACGGCATGGCGATTCTCGAGGGCCTGGTGCTGGACGCGGTGCCGGCCGGCGACTATGAGCTGATCGCCTTGCCGCTCAAGTTCGCGACGCTCGACGCGAGCCCGGTGCGCGCGGTGCTGCGTGCGCTGCCCGACGAGCGCGCGGCACGCTGAGTCCCTTCTTCGCTTCGACTTTCCGGCGCGCGGCTGCCGCCCGCGCCGACCTCACTCACGAACCCAATCGATCCGCACCATGCAAACCCGTGAAGATGCGCTCGCCCTCGACCGCGACGATCCGCTGGCCCCGCTGCGCGAGCGTTTCGCGCTGCCCGACGACACCCTCTACCTCGACGGCAATTCGCTCGGCGCGCGCCCGAAGGCTTCGGCCGCGCGCGCAGGTCGTGATCGAGACCGAATGGGGACGCGACCTGATCCGCAGCTGGAACACCGCCGGCTGGTTCGCGCTGCCGCGCCGCCTGGGCAACCGGCTCGCGCCGCTGATCGGCGCCGCCGAGGGCGAGGTGGGGGCATGAACAAGGTAAGCGCAAAATCCTATCATAATACTTTGGGCAATATAAAACCTTCGATTTATTACCATTTGGCGTAGTAACGTCTAATTTTTCTTGCGCTAACCTGAGCGGCCCTCTGCGATCCGGACGATTCGCAATGGCTACCCTCGAACGCACCGCGTATCCATGCTTCCCCGAGGTTTTGTCACCACGGGAGTTGCAAGCCTGTTATACCCCGCTGCCTGACGAGCGCGAGTGGGCGGCGCCGGTCGACGCGCGGCGAGCGACCTCGCTTGGGCCTACTGGTGCTGCTGAAGGTGTTTCAGCAGTTGCATTACTTCCCAGTGCTTGGCGTCATTCCCGATGCCGTCGTCGACCATGTGCGTGCTGCCGCCGACATCAACGACGCCACTCGATTCGGCTACGACACCGCAATGTCGCCCACGCTGTTCCGACATTACTCGGCGGTTCGCGCCTATCTGGACGTGAAGCCGTATTACGGCACCGACGCGAACGCGATCGCGACGCGCGCCGCACACACGGCATCGCTGACGATGGGCGTTGTTGCATAAATCGAGCATGAGGACGGAGTAGCCCACGTGGTGATGATTGCAGGCAATGCGAACGGATTGCGGACGAGCGAGGCCCGCCATGCGGTTGCTTACGCCGACGCGAACCGCGACCTCGGTGGCCTGCGAGGCGACGCGTCGCGCCCAAAGGCGGTGGCCCGTGAGCCTTTTGAACCGATACATTGCGTTCTCG
>JAYFRU010000019.1:0-16855 GCA_040946965.1 Burkholderia sp.
CGCAGTCCGTCCACATCGGCTGAGATCATGAGCAAAGGCATTACTCCGTCCTCGCGCCTGATTTATGCAACAACGCCGGTCGAATACTGCTGCAGGATCATCGAATCCGTTGAACGGTAAATGAATGGCGGCTGTCGCTCCAGCAGTGATACGGCTTCACGAAACACCGACTCCGGGTCGCCGTGACTCCGCTCGACCTGACGCTGGACGGCGGCCTCAATCGCCTCCTGAACGCTCCGCAGTCTGCTGTCGAACTGAGTCATCGGCTGCGCCAAGCCGTGCACCGTCGCCCCGAATGACCGAATGTCCTCGCTCCGCAAGACCTCCCCGCGCGCCATTCGGCGTACCAGGCCATCGGCACAAAGTGCGAGATCATTGCCGGTCGCCGCGCGCAGGAATAGCGACGGCGAATCGACCGACCCTTCGGGCACGGCGTCCGACTTGTCGTCAGCGCGCAGGAAGCGGCCCGTTGCGCACGTGTACACGCTTTGGCCGAGATGGTTCAATCCGAGGAAAGTCGTGTCCCTGATCACACTCTCGCGCACGGGCTGCCGTGCACGCTCGACTTGCGGCGCCGAGACGACCTGGAGGATCTCGCTGACCGGCATTTTCCGAACGACGGCCTGCTTAAATCTCGCCATCAGCCTTGCGGTCGGCACCGAGTCGCCCCTGAGAATGAGGAAGGGACGTTCTTTGTTCGCTGGGCGCTCGAATCCATTCTCCAGCGCCCATGCGTAATCGGGCGATTGCGGCGCCATCCCCGCGAGAATCGCTCTCCGCTCGCCCGATGGGAACTGAACTAGAGAGAGCTTCAGCCCGTGAGCGGATAGATCGAGCCAGTTTGCGGTTTTATCGGTCATTTCTGGTCTTCCTCTGCAACGTCTTGATACTGCTCGTGCGATCGAGCTATTTGAGTTTCGCGCCTGACGCGCGTGCAATAGAAAAGCTATTCAGACTTTGGTGTGAAATAGTGCTAGTCATGCGGCATCGCACAATGCTGACGTGATGCCTCGCAAGATCCGCCCAGAGGCGACGGCGAAGTAGGACTCGTCCAGTTCCATGCCGACGAACTTCCGCTCCAACCTTTGGCAAGCCTCGCCCGTGGTGCCACTTCCCATGCAGTTGTCGAGAACAGTGTCGCCTGCGTTGGTGAAGGTGGAAATCAACCATTCAATGAGCGCTAGAGGCTTCTGTGTTGGGTGCATGGCGACGCGGCGCGTGTCGCTCGGAAACGTGAGCACGCTTCGCGGGTATCTCTCCGTCGAGTCATAACGCAACTCGATGAAGTTCTGCTCGCCATAAACTGACGTGTCGTCGCCCCGCTTCACCGAAGTCTTACGCCTGTGGCCGCCGGTCTTTTGCGGGTTGTATGTCGGCAACTTGTTGTAGAACACCAAAATGTTCTCGTGCGCCTTCATGGGCATCTTCTTTGCGTTCATATGTCCCGTGGCCAGCGTTTTCTGCCAGATGAGTTCGTACCGCAACCAAGGGAGATTGCTGACGCCAAGCACCTTGTCAAACGGGGTTTGAGCGAACAGCACAATGGCGGCGTTCTCCGTCGTAACCCGACGGTATTGCTCCCACAAACGCCGCAAGTCGAGCGTCGTGTCCCATCGACAATTCGTGGTTCCGTATGGCATGTCACAACACACCATATTGATGGACTTGTCTGGAATTCCTTCCATCAATTCGAGGCAGTCGCCGCGCATCAGAACTGGTTGATTGTTGCTGTGCATCATTCAAGTTCCAGACGATTTTTCGAAGAGCAAATAAAAAAGCCCCACCGTGAAGCCAGCGGGGCTTTGGAACGACAGAACAGGTGCTGCTTACATCGAGAGGCCGCGCGTACGCGGCGCCGGCGCGGGCTCCGACGCGCTGACGCCGAGCTTGTTGATGTCGATGTCGCCTACTTCGCTTTCGGTTGCGAAGTCCTCGGGCGTCGCGCCTGCAACGTCGACTGGCGCTGCTGCAGCTTCCTTCTGCACTTCAGCTGCGGGAGCGTTGAACACGTACGACGGGAGCGTTTCCGCGCCCCGGTTCGTCGCCGGGACAGTCCGCTCGATCGTGTTCACGGAGCCACGTTGGCTTTCGTGGGAGCTGAGCGCCAGGTGCAGCTTGTTGAACTGGCCGTCGAACGCGTTGAACTCGGACAGCACCTTCTGCCATGCCTTCCATTGCGCCGCCGAATCGATGACCTTCCCGCGCGTTTCGATGTAGCCTGCGTATGCTTCGGCAACTTCCGTCGCCTTCGCGTTCGAGACGCGCAGATTCATGATCGGAACGGCCTCGACCCGACGTCCGCTCTCGTTGATGAACTTGGTCGCCGCTTCCATCACCTTCGCGTGTGCGGCCTCGTCGCTCGACGGGAAGACATAGTGCACGTCGCCGGATTCGTTGCGCAGCATCACGCTCTGGTCGGCCTGCAGGTCGGTCGACGACTCGACGAGGTCCGCCTGTTCCGGCAGGTACGCCGTCATCGTCACGATGACGCTCGGCTTCCAGCCCGACATCTTCTTTTCGATACGATCGGCCTGGTCGAAGCCGAACTGGCGCAGAGCCGACACAACTTCGCCCGCGTCGACGTCTGCCAGACTGGAACGATTGTTTTCCGTAATTCGTACGGTGATCGGATCGCCGGGCTTCGCCGACTTGACCGTTAGTTGCGAAGCGCTGCCGTCTGCGTGATCGACCAGCTTGATCTTCAGCGGGCCGACCGTGACGTTCGGGACCATGCTGTAATCGCGTTCGACCTCGCCACGCATGACATACTTCGTGACGGTGCCGCCGTACGCGTAGATCTGGCCTTCCTTCTCGTACGCACGCGTCAAAATGACTTCCGAATCCGCGAATCGATCTTCGCCTTTTTCGAACGTCTTGAAGCTGAGCGCCATGTTGTGGCCCAACTGCTTCGTGAAGTTCGCTTCGGTCATGATGGCCCGCACTTCCTCGCCCTCGGGGGCAAGCGGCGTCGTCGCAAGCGCGACTCCGGAGACTTCGATGGCGTCGCCCGCGCGCTTGATCGACGTCACCCGCACCGGCAGGCCGAAATTCTCTGCCTGGTTGCGATCGCGACCACGCGGTTTGACCGCTTCCTGTTTAAAGATTGCCATAGTGCATCCTATGATAAGTAATATTGGCGGAATGAGCCGCTGTTTGCGACACGACAGAGCATTCCGCTCGGCACATCACCGGTGCGGTCTACTCATACGCAAAGGAAAGCAAATCCGCTGTCGCTCAATCGCAACGGCAACGCTTTGCGCGATTCCATCATACGCACGATGAAATCTTTATTCAAGCTCACGGGGCGGGGCAAGATCTGCGTCGCCCTACGCAATGCCCCATAACCAGGCACCTATGTAACCGCGCCTAGTCACCCGCCATCCTGCTGCCACGACGCCCTTTCGTTCGCGATCCAGTTCCAGCTACCCGGCCACTACCCTCCACCTCCACGCCGCTTCCGATCACCGCCCGCCGAACCCGAACAAGCGTCGATATCACCCCGTTGATGTCCTTCACCATCGTAGCGATATCGAACCCGTCATCGAGACGGCGCATGATCCAGTCCCCCGCCAGAACGTTGAACGCTTCGGTCGATGCCTCGGCCGTGATGGTGCGTCTACCAGCGTACGCGTAGTCCATACCGCGCATGATTGCTTGATGAACCCGGTGTACCTTAATTTCGTGCATGTTATTCAAATCATTCCTAAGGCCCGTTTCAATTCATCCTCCAGCACTTGAGCACTATCCGGTTCCGTCACCACCGGCACTTCTTCCGGCGACACCGCATAGTTCATCGCGTTCTTGATTTGCTCGTAGGCGTGGTCTTCAGCTTGCTCTCTCGCCTCGTGAGACTCAGGCTGAAGAACCGCCGCGCCCTCAGCAATAAACTGCCGGACTCGCTCCGGGACCGGCGCGGCTACCGTCACGTTCGCTTGCCCGAGCGCTTGCGCGACTGCGTCACCGAATGCGTCCCCTAGTACGTCAGCCTCATCCGCTCCGTCTGACGATTCGGCTGATCCGTGCGGCGAGATCACGACGCTGTCTGCGTCGAGCTGAGCTTCGAACCCGTCCTGGTCAAACGCCTGCCCATCGAGCGGCAATGCGGCCGTAGTGTCCGATTCCGCCAAGACTGGCGCAGCCTCGACAGGTGGCGTGGCCGGAGCCTGTATGACGGCATCCGCTTTCTCCTGGTCGCCCGTCAAGTCGCTCATCAGAGACGCGAGCGGATCGGCCATATCGATCTCCGGGACTGCTGCCGATCGCAACAGGTCGGTAGCAGACGCCTTCGGCACCGCTGGCTTCGGAGCCTCGCCTTCCTCGCCGGTCCCCAGCACATCGGTGATCCTGATGTCAGCTGGGCGCTGCTCCGATTCAACCGGCGGCTGCTTAATACCGAACTTGACACTTCCACTCGATCCAGTCGAAGCGCTGGATGATGAATCCTCGTGCCCGTTGTTAACGGCACTGTCCTCGCCAACTGTAATCCGCTCGACCTCCTTGAGCAGCCCGATGATCCGCGAGGACGTATCTCTATTTAGATCGCTCAGGCCATTTGCATATCGGTCTGCAATCGCCATCAGGGCGTCAGACGCTGGTGTAGAGATTGGAGGCGGTGCGAGATCCTCCAGCGAGCCGCCCCTGTTCAATGTCGCGATCGCGCGATATATCGCTCCGGCAAGCTTGTCATCTACTTTCGACGCATCCGAGTAGCGGATAACCAAACGCTCCAGCTCGCCAATCTTCGGCGAGACAATCGGGACCAGCTTATTCAAAAGCATGGGCGCGCTCTTCGGGATCTTCGCCTTGCCGAAGACGTAGAAATTCTTGACTCGAATCACGCGGTTCTTGAAGACAAGGATGTTCTCGCCCTCCTTCATCGAGGAAAGCTCAGCATAGTCGACGCGCTTCCGCTGCTGCAGCGAACCCTGCATCCGGTCAAGGTAAGCTACCGATCCGCCCATCGCTGATCCCTCGAAGCCAGTCGTCTCCGCAACCATCGACTCACCGGCCAACTTCATGAAGTACTCAGCTGTCTCATCCGGATCTTTCATCAGCCCGCTGAACGTACAACCGGCGTTCGCAAGCATGCCCTTCGCTTCGTGCTTGATCTTGTCCTTGTAGATCGGCGCGAGGGTTTGTCCTGCCGCCATCATCGCGAAGCCGAGCGACCGCGCCTGGGCATACATGACGCTGATGCCCTGGGCAAAGTAGTACCCAATTTCGTCCATCACGACAAAGAACGGGGCGGGACTCGCAGTCGGCCGCGACTCATTCAGCTCTGCGTACGTTCCTTCGATCTTGTCGCCCAGCGTCTTCGCCATCATCATCCGAAGCGCGGTAATGACAAGCTTACCGACGGCTTCCGATTCCTCATCCGACATACCCAGCGATGGGAGAAGAACGACCAGAATCCGCCGCATCCGGACGACATCCTCCATGTCGACCTCAGGGTATTTGTGCTTGAAGATTGCCGGTCCGTAGGTGTCACACAGCATCGTCAGCTGACGCATGAACTGCATCGACCGGAAGTTATGCTGCTTGTTCAAATCCTCGGGGATTTCTCTCTTCCCCTTCGGAGCTTTCATGATCTTGTTCCAATCAAAGCCCGGAAGGTTCAGGAGGTACGCTTTCAACGGCTTGAATATGAGCGCTTCGTCAAGCTCCGGAAAATTGCGTTTGGTCGGATCGAACTCGGCGCACAAATCAATGACCGCCTCCAAGTCGATGGAATCACGAATCACACCAAAGTCAACTTCGATCAGGCCGCGAAACTGCTTGTACTTCAACGCGCGATTGACGGCATCGATCATGCCAATCGCCAAACCTTTCCACATGGGATCGGAACCCGCCTCAGCCATCAGCGATGACATGAGTTGAGTAAGCTGTCCTGATGATGATCGTTGCGGCGGATTGAACGTGTTCGAGTAGCGCCCCTCGTTCTTCTGCACCTCCCAAATGTCCCGACCGGCATTCATGAAGTTCAGGACTCTAAAATCGTCCTCTCGCAACAACCGCCGCGCGATTGCGTACACCTTGTTTGGTGTGATTACTTCCGCTTTCCCGTCCGTCAAAATGAACCCGCTACCCCACGCGAGCGGATTGACGCAGTACGACAGGATCGCCTCGGTGTTGTGCGTGACGATGAAGCCATCCGTTACATACAGATGGTCCGGGTGATCGACGTAAATGCAGCGACACTCCATTCGGCCCACATAACGTACGGTCGAGATCCGGACCCAAGGCAGGCACTCCGGCAGACTCGCTGCTTGTTCCCGCAAGTCCTGTCGGGTGAACATGCCTCCGGCGTCGGGGTGACGAACTGCGATCGTCCACGAGCTGGCGCCCGCATCACGTTCCACTCGCGCCTTTCCGCCTACCGAGTGCACCAGGTACGCGATCTGCCGACAGAGACGCTCGGATCGATGAGTCACCAGCACGTCACTCTCTCGGACCACTGCCAACCGATCCATAACGCCCCTGATCGCGAGCGCCCGTTGATGCGTCGAACCCTTCGTCAGCGCTGCGGGGAGCATCGCATCATCGCGATCGATGGAACATGCATCCTGTGCCACAACGTACGGAGAATCAGCCTCGCCCTCCGGCACGACAACGTCCGGAGCATCACGCCACGGCTGAGGGAGCGGGACGAATACCGGGCGATGCAAACCCTGTACGTAGTTGAAGAGGTCAATTGTCGCGACCTGCTCTTCCCCTCCTTCTTCGCCGACCTTCCACACGTGATCGTCCGAAGCAAGGACGGTGCGGCCGTCTTCAAACTCGATCTCGAACACGTCCTGCATGCCTTGATCAAAGATCTGCAGAACCGGTGCGGTTCCACCGTCCGGTGTGCACACCTCGTCGCCTGGCCGCATGTCTCCCATGCGCTTCCACCCACCAACGGTTAGCACGAGCGAATCGAAGGGCTGCGGCTTGCCGCTTCCTGTTGTCCCGACGTATGCAAAGTGCGTCCGGGCAATGCTATTGGTGACGTAGACCTGCTCACCGATGTGCTCATCCCGCACACCGTCCACGGACCGGACTGTCCCGATGTAGAAGATGCCACCGGCTTTGGAGAATACCGGCTTGTTATCGTCGTCCGTAAAGGTCTCAGACCGGTCCGTAACGCGGCTCGACATCGGCAAACGAATGGGTAGCGTCCCCCCGGTCACGTATAAGGATAGGCCTGTGGCAAACAGAAACAGAATCGCGAACGGCGCGAATGGCGGCACGAACAGACCACACAAGAGCGTACCAACGGAGATACGCTGCCAGTTCCACGGACGCCCCAACCACCACACAATTTTTTCCGCCATAGGGCGGGTGTCCAACCGTACGGCCTTTACAGACCGCTCCAGTGGATCAACGAAAATGTCACGGGCCATACGTCTGGAAGGTGTCGATCGAGGAAGGGGAAGGTCATTCGCTGGCCGCAAGATCCAATCCAACGGCCAGCGACCAGATGAAGGACTGCTGAGATCAGCTGTTGGATTTCGCCCAGGCAATGAGCTTGTCCAGGGGCATCGCGCCCATCACCGACATGCCATTTGCCGCAACGATTGTCGGCGTGCCTTTCATCTTGAGATTGATGAAGGTCTTCAGGTTGTTCATCGTGTCGTTCGCGCAGACTGCGAGCTTCTCCTTGTTGGAGATGTCGGTATGCACGGTCCCCGTGAACATCGCATTGCCCCATGCCTGAAGCGGAGATTCATTGCACAGAACCTCTGCAGTCAGAACCCCCGACTGCCCGCCCTTGATTGGTACCGGCACGTAATGGACGTTGAGCTTGTCGTCCTTGATACCGTTCGCAAGCTCCTTTTCGAGCGCCTTGCAGTACTCGCATTGCGGATCGACGAGCACCCAGATCTCGGCACCCTTGCCACCACCGTCAAAGCCCCGCATTGCCTTGACCTGCTTCAGATCGACCTGAACCTGCGCCGACATGGCGTCGCCAGCAAACTCGGACAACATTGCTTCAGCACTCGGAGCGGGCAGACTTTCCGGCTGGGACGTCGGGGGCATCGTCGCGAGCGACAACCCGCCAGGAGCATCCGCCGGTTTCATGCTTGCCGCTGCAGCGACATTTCCGCCCCCCGTTTGGCGATGGCCGAGCGGCAGGAACAGCAGGCCAGCTACGGCCAGCGCCAACATCGTTGCGGCGCGACGCCTGCGCACCTTCCGAGTCAGCGCGCGCTGGAAGCACGTGACCGTCAGGTCTCGCGCTGCTGCGGCCGATTCTTGTGAGTCAAATCGCTCAATCCGATCACCTTTGAGTCCCGCGTCGGCATAGAGCAGTTCCCAAGCGCCTTCGCGCTCGGCGATGCGGAACCCGCCAACGCCAGTGAGCAGCGCATTCAGATCAACGTATGCAGGAAGTCCCGTAACGCCTGTTAGAGAAAACTCGAACACGAGCACATTTCCTCTCGTGTAGACGCGGTCCGTCGGCCCATCGGCGGCGCCTGCGGCGAGCGCACGCCAAGCAGATTTGCATCGGTCAAGCGGGTTTGCTGACATGGTGGTTCCTCGATTTGGAGTCGGACTTCACTTCGAAGTCGAAAAAGATCTCTGGCAGCTCTTTCTGCAGCCTTTCCCATTCGGCGTCGCTGATGGCGCCGACGTTGAAAAGCTCTCTACACAGCCCATACGCGGCCGATACAAAGCAAGGGCGTGATCCTGGGTGCATGCAACCGCCGTCGTCCAGCGCCACCCGCTCGCATTGCCACTGAGCGATGATCGCCATCCCCTCTGCATTCGCAGCGAAGTCCTTTCGATCGAGTGTCAACGGAGTCGTATGCTGCGCGTACCAAAACGCACGATCCGCTGGTTTCAACCAGATGAACTGAGCGGGATGAAGGTCGAGGGTCCATTCCCTCACCGACACGAACATTTGAAACAGGGCAGTTCGAACGTAAAGGTGCCCTGCGATAACTTTCCTCACCGCCTCGTGTTGCCCGTACTTTTCAAGCAGCGGTAGTGCGAGTGCGTAGTTCGGCGTTCCGGATCCACGAGCTGATTCGTTCAACGCGTCGCGCAGAGCCTGTCCCTCGTCTTTGTCCTTTGCGATGCACGCAGCAAGCACCGCGAATATCGCTTGCTGCCAGGGTTCGAGTTTCGACAGGTCATAGGTCCAAGACCGGTAGTCGGTCCGGGTGCTAGTACGCCACGGAAACCGCGAAGACAGTTCTTCGCGGAGGATCCGCTTCATTTGCTTCAAGTCCACCGCACCCTTGCGCAGTAGCTTGTGGTGGCGACAGTACTCGGCTGCTGAACGTGATGGCTCGAATCCCTTGATCTCCTTGTCGATGGGATTCAGGTGCAGGATCGGAACGGTCGCCTTGAACTCCTGACTGATTTCCGCGAGAAACGATTCCATGTTGTGCGCGAACCGATACTTGTTGCGCGGATGGGTTCGGCCACGCCAACTGTAAATCGCGACAACCGTGACGAGGAACGGCCAATACATTCGCCCAACGAATCCCGCGAATGTTGCGATGTCGGAAAACGCAACAGCCTTCGGGTTAGCCAGCATCGTGTTCAACGAAAACAGCAAGTCATCTGGCTCCGCGAAGCTGCTCGGCCTAGCCAGGACCAGGAGCATGAGCGTCGCGGCTCCGGCACCCACGGCGCCACACGCCGCAACCGGAAGCCACGCGAGCGGATGCTTCTTTTTGTCGAGCTTGGTCTTTACCCACCAGGCGAAACCCAGCAAAGCGACTATCGGCAACACCAATCTTCCAAGCCAGTACGCCGCCCAAGCGAAACGGGCCTCAACCAGCAGAGCGGAGGCATAGATCTTCACTGCCGTATCGTGAGAAATGAGCCATAGAACCACATTGAAGAACGTGACGAGAAAGGCGCATAACGCCATGAAGCTCAGCGGACCGAGACGTGTCTGGTTTTGATGGTTTGTGTTCGTCATGCTTAATCCCGGTACCCCAACCGCTCAAGCTCTTCAACAATCGGCTGATAGCGCTTCCACACCAGCTGCATGTATTGGTTTGCTCGCCATGGAGTCCGGGAATGGTAGTGGCCGACGCCAAACCAAACATTCCCACCGGCGCTGTTGATTTCTGTACGCAAAATGAATGCTGCCGTGTGCACATTCACACACGGGTCATCGGCAACCATGTCCATCGTTATGCCGTACGTCGAGAGCCGCGCGCCCCATGCACGGTTATTGATCTGCATCGGTCCATTGTCGGTACTGCCGTCCGTGTTGGGCTTTCGCATTCCTACTCGCCCCCCTTCCTGCTTACCTATGGCCAGCAGCAGCGCAAGTGGAATGTCGTTCTGATGTGCTGCTTGAACTACGCATGTCAGCACGGGAAAATTCGGCGGCACTACTGGCGGTTCGCCTCCCATCATTCGCTCCGGGAAAGCGGCCAGAATGGACGGTCAACGTTCTTGCGTAGCCAGGTCATGAACGGAACTACGTGGCCCGAGCGAAGCATATGCACGGCCCACACCCTCTTTCCACTCAGCAGGAACATGAATACGCCCCACGACGCTGCAGCGAGCGCACTGAATATCTGGTGGGTGGCGATTCCGTAGCCGATCGACAGGATCGCCGTCCAGAGCGCGGCGCAACACAGACGCTGAACAGAAACGTGGTTGGAGACCAGCGCGTCGCGTTCGACTTCACCCATCGCTGCAAGACGCTCGTCCGCCCTATTGCGTCCACTATTGCTTGCCGAATCACGCGGATGTTCGTCCGACATCCGTCGAATGCGCTGGACTCGCTCGTCCACTTGCGCCTTGATTTCGTCTGCCCCGGCGAAAAAGAAAACGGACCGGATAAACAGGCGCACTGGCGCAGTGGCTATCCGAGCTACCGCCGCGATGACACCTCGTTTGCGTCGCTTGCTCGACTCAGGTTCACTACGTTTGGTTGCCATGGAAGTCAGCCACTCAATCAAAGTAAACGGGATGTGTGCTTCTGTACTCTGCCAACGCAATCACGAGGGAATCCAGACGCTCAGTCGGCAGCATCCATTCAAGGATATTGATCCGGCGGATGAGATCCGCGCGCTCGCCGACCGCCGTGTCGCTAATCAATTGCAGCATCAAGCCCGGAGCACGTGCCTCCACTGCAGCAAGCAACGGAGTGACCCAGTTAGCCGGGTAGCGGAGCGTCGCGCGAACCGCGTCAACCAACGGCTTCGGATCGACGATCGCCAAGTGGGAGTCGTTGAGCAGGAAACACACTCGATCGATGCATGCCCGAGTATCAAAGTCCGGCTCCCTCTCACTGCCCCGAACATCCGGTTCATAGTCGCGGGCGAGATCGATGAGTGCGGCCACGGCAGCCACAAGGTCAGCGTCCTGAAATCGGTCCGTATAGATCGTGTTTATAGTTGCCATTATACATACTATGACATCTATTTAAGGTGCCACTCGACACCTATCGAAGGCAGCGCTGTTACCGAGCAGAAGACGGGGGAACGGGAGTTGCGACCGGGGATGGTGAGTCACCCCCGCTTAGTGGACAACAGATGCTCAGGAGAATGAGAGCAAGGGCGCGCTCCCGGTCCGAGCCATTGCGTAGGTTGCTTCGGGGGACGTGCCAGCCATCGACATCAAGGTTTGCGCTGCGAAACCCTGGCTGGTCGTCGCCATACGATTCGCACCGGCCTCAATCAAGGCCCGAGTAAATCGGGCGTCCTTCGTAGCCGCGTAGTGCAACGGCGTATAGCGATTTTCATCGCGCGCGTTCACGTCGATCCCGTCCGTCGCAAGCAGCGCCCACACCAGCTCCAGATTTCCGTCCCGGCAGGCCGCATGCAGCAACGTGGTCCCGGCCGGGCCGAGTGGTCCGCCTCGCTCCGTGGCCGCGTTCACGTCTGCACCAGCGCTCGAAAGCAACGCGAAGCTGTGCAGATCCTTCACTTCGTGAATCGGCCTCATGCCATCCCGAACGGCGTTCACATTGGCCCGACGCCCGATAAGATGCTCGATCAGCGCGTAGTCCTTGTGACGCACGGCGTGCGTCAGCGGTGTCGCGGGGTCACCGATTTCAGTATCAAGACGTTGGCGAACCATGATCTCCTTCGCGGTCAGTGTATCGCCACGATAGAAGGCGGTGAATACCCGCGAGATCGCCCGCCTCGATGCCAGTCGCTCGAACACGCCATCGAGCTTGTTCGGTTCCGCCGCCGCGAGAAGCGACGCTTTCAGTGCGGTGAAGCCGCGCGCGAGCACCACCGATGCCGACGACAGGACCGGGCCTACGGTAGCCGTAGCAAGACCCCGAGCCTGCATGTCCCCGCCAAAAGACGGCAGCTTCCCAAGGAGGCCTTGAGTCACCCAGTCCCCGAGAGACAGTTGCATCAAGCGCATGGTCTCCTTGTAGTCCATCAACTGGGAGGCACCGCCATCGAGCAGATGCGCCTGGCCGTGCACCTCTTGGGCAACACCGGCCATCACCAGTCCGGCGCCTATGACCGCCGGGATTGCGACAGCGGCGCGAAGATCCACTCGACCGAGCTTCTCGGCGAATTTTGCAAAGATGCTCGCGGACTTCACTTCGTAATCATTCATGTATCGCCCCTCAGTTGGGTGTCGGGTTGGACGATTGAGCCTCAACAAGATCGCAGAACTGCGCGATCAGATCGACCATCTCACCGATCTCGCTGTCGCCGACATCCAGCCGGCCTTCCGATAGATCCGTGAGGAATCCGGCGTATACAATCGCCTGCGCCCGCTCGGAACTCTCACCGCCGAGTCGAGCCGTGCACGCGTCCAGACGGTCCACGAGTCGATTGACGCTCACAGCGTCTGTCGGGTCATAGTCGGTCATGTCTTCCCCTCAATCAATGCAGCGTTGCGCTCGCGGCCTCGCCGCTCTCGATTACGGCCGCATATACCGCCATGAGATCGTCGTCTTCCCGGACATACTGGAGAAGCAACTCAACGGCGGCCTCAACATACTGCGCGTCCACCCCTTGATCGCGACAGATTTCCGCACGCAACGCGGCCGACGCCACCTGGTTCAGGCGCATGTAGAACGGCGTGCCCTCGCTGCTGAATCGTTGCGTCACTCGATCGGCAAGGCCTTCGGCCTCACCACCACGCCCGCGAAGTGCATGCAATGCGACGGAAATTCGAGCGTCGACGTACGACGGTCGAAGCGGGATTGACCTCATAAAATCGAGCATACCGGTGTTGTCCAGTGCCTGTTTAACTTCCATTTGCGATTGTCCCTCACATACCCATGCCGGGCGACGCACGGCGCGATTGATTGCGTTGCGCAGCGGCGCTCAGGACGCCCTCCATCGTGACCTTCGTGCGGAACTCTTCCCGCTCGAACTCCTCGTTCCACATGGTCATACCTGCGGAAACACGGAGCTTCTGATCGCTTGCCGAGGTGTTGTAGCCATGCGCTGCCAGTCGATTGCGAAAGCCGACCGCATCAACGAGCGAGACGATGCAACGCGAACGCTCAACTTCGCATGCCTGGGCGGCTCGCCCCAAGCGAGTGAGAGGATCATCCGGCCAACCTGCTTGCCCGATTTGGCCGGAGATCAGTTGATCGCGCACCTGGTCATATCGCTCCCAGGTTTGCTGCCAAAACACCCCGTTCCGCGCAGCGATCGTCGTTTTCGTTTCCAGCCGTGCCTGCAGATCGTCCGGCAACACCTTCGCTCCCGAAGGTGTGGCGCGTGCCTCCGCAAGGGTACGGGCCAGGTTTTCTGCCGGAGTGGCAGCGAGGATGTCAGATGCCCCTGCGATGTTGAGATCCGTAAGCGTCACGTCGTGGCCGACGGACGGGCGAGCACGCATCAGCCCCGCGTCCGTCAGCAACGTAACGACCGCAGAAGCGATAAGGCGCACTCGGGCCGATACCCCGTGTTCTTTGCGCGCTTGCTCCAATACAAAGCGTGTTTCCATTCGATTCTCCCTACGCGGTCATTTTAGGTATAGATTCGCGCACGATATCCGCAGATCGCTCCCTTACATACTTCTTCAGCCAGTCGATTTGAGGCTGAACGGCGGACACCAGCGTAGTTAACGGCGCCCCCTCGAATATCTCAAGGAGATTGCTCACATACTCGTCCGCAGTGCTCATTGCCTCAGCCAGACTGTCCCACTCGCGCCCATACGCCTCAGATGCGTCGATACGGGCTACCCCGTTCAATTTCACGAGGTCGTTGTAATCCATACAAAACTGGCATACGGCTCGTCGCAAGTGATCGGTCGCGCCGCGCCCATCCGAGAGTGCGTCAATTGCACTCGGGCCGCTGTCGCGGAGCCGCATGCTCGCGGTCGCGATTCGCTCCATTCTTAATGCACGCACGGCATCCTGAGCAAGGCGCGATAGCGCGTTACGACAGCCGACACCCGCAAGCGGCCCATCCACACCGTCCAACCGAAGCCGATTTGCCATTACATTGCCGCTACGTTAGATGCACCAGGCACGCCTCTGGAGCGACCAATGCCGTTCAACTGATCCATCAAGCGACCCGCTTGACGGTCCACCACCGCATCCAGAAGGCGAATGCTTCGGTCAAACTCCGACGCTATGGACTGCCATTCGGGGGGCCAACTGCGGTTGCATGAACTTTCGATCGAGGCGGACAGAAGCGCAAAGGCCGCTGTAAGTCGCCCCGCGACAGCCGTGAGCCTCAGCTGGTGCGACTGAACGTCGATGCTCCCCGCGAAGGCTCGCACGAAGTCTGTCGCCTTGTCCGAAAGCCGATAGATCCACTCCTGCTCCGACTCGGCCAGCGCCGACCCCTTGAGACGCGTAGCGTGCCGCGCGAGAAACGCGTTCTCTCGCATCAGAAGGATCGCAATTTCCTGCCGCACTTCGTCGTCCGACTTCACCACCCGATGCCGGGCGACGAGCGAGCCGATCGCCTCCACATCCTCCTGCGAGATCCCGCCAGCGCAGAGCGACGCATAGTCGCTCGCTTCGCCTTCGATACCGGACTTCCAGTCATTCGCAACGAGGTTGGTGACAAGCTGGAAGGCGATCGCCTGCAGCGGGCTGCCCTCTATCGCAGGCACCTTGAGCTGCTCCAACAGCTTGATCGTCGCGTCCATCGACGTTCGAACGAGCCGCTTGATCGCGTCCCGCCTCTCCTGCAGCGTTGCCGCTGCGCCAGGGCGGACACTCACGGCCAGGACAATCGGAAGGCATTGCTGGAGCGCGACCGTCTTCAGTCTTGCCTCCGAAATCTCGGCTAGGCTCTTCCCGCCGTCTCGCACACGTGAGGCAAGGATCTCCCGCCACTCCGTGCTCTTTCGGCCCAAACCCTGTAGATCGGGTTGAACGGCTTCAGTCGACGAACGGGGCGCCACTGGACCTGCAGCCAGGTCACGAAGCTCAACGTCACGCGCAACGCTTTCGGGGTTCATGATCACAGAATCGGGATGCGGTTACGCCAAGGACAGTCCCTTGCGTCAGTGCTTTTCAATTGCGTCGATCGCCAGTAGTCAAACACGGGGTCGAGCGTGACCTCCGTCATGCGGAGATCGTTCCGCAACGAGACTGGCTCGCTCAGAAACATGGTCTCGGCAGCAGTCAGCAGCGCCGACACTGCCAGAACGGGAAGCGGATCGATCAGCGCGACTTTTACACCGAGCAGGCTATTCTCTTCCTCCGTGGTTTCCCGGACGCACGTCGGCCAACCGAGACCCGACATAACCTCGTCGGCCAACGATGCGATATGCGGCATGAAGCCGGTCTCGGAGAACACCAGCTCTCCCTGCACCATTTCGCCACCAAGCACGAACCGAACGCCCCCCATCGAAAATAGGTGCGCAAGCGCGCCCTGAACATGACGCTGAGAATTCGAAACGCTTTTTTTGGCTTCCATCATGCACACGTTGGTAACTATATTATTGATTTTACCCCAACGAGAAAAGATTTGGCCGGAAATCGAAAAACCCCGCGAGACAATGCTGTCCGCGCGGGGCTTCAAACTTACGATTTGGAAGGAGTCGCTTTAGTGCGGCGCTTCCTCTCCGGTGCAACCTTAAAGTTCGCCAGATCAGTTGACCCCAGTTCCGGCTTCGGCTTTGGCTTCCGCCCTCTGCGCGCCACCGGATTTGCGAGCCTCTCGACCTCCAGAACCGGAATCTCTCCGTTCTTGGCAGGTTGCCGCCACGTTCCACCCGACTCATGCGGATTGACGCCCAGGGCCGCGATCACGTCGTTGTGGATGTCCACCAGCTCTTCGAGCAGCTGCTCGGGTGACAGGTTGTGGATCTCCCGATAGCGTCGCGCAGCCTGCATCGCAGCCTGCACAATGCCTGTCGGCTCCGAACGCCCACCCCAGCTATAGCCCGAATTGCGGTCGACACCGAACAGCGGAGCAAAATAACGGATGTGAAGCAGGCCTGCGCCACCGAGATCCTGCTCGTAGAACTCCCGTGCATTGATTGGCTCTTCGAGCGGGATCGTCTCCGGGTGCCGTAGGTAGAAGCGCAGAAGGATCTGCATCGGAGCAGCAAGATTGCTCCCCTCATTGCTGATCTTCGATAACAGCGACGGACGCATCCCCCCCGTGATGTGCGACAGCTCCAGCAGGGAAGCGTTGAGGTCAGTTTTCAGCGTGCCAAGATCGTGACCGGTGAACGGCCTCCGCTCACGGCCTGTTAGGCGCGTGATCTTCTCCTGGAACTTGTCGGCTTTAGCCTTACTCATCGAAATAAATTGTGTTGTCAGTGTGTGTCTTATAACTACACCTTACATCATCTTTGCACTAAAATGGCATCATCGCAATAGAAAATGGGGCGAGGCTCGTTGGTGCGCGAACCCCTTCGCAGCGAATCGCCACCTGAAGTTGCCCGCCAAAAATGTATCCCTTGCTGAGGGTGTGTAAAACTCAGGCAAGGAGGAATGCAAGATGGGTAA
>JAYFRU010000020.1:0-16784 GCA_040946965.1 Burkholderia sp.
GTGAGCTGCCTTCTATAACGTCCTCAGCTACGCCAGCGATGACCGCCGAGCCGAATAAATCAGCGTTTCCCTAGAAATAGGTGGACACCTATGCTCCTCGCTCAGAGCACCGTTGGATAGACGCCGATAATGGATCGCTTACGCTACGCCAAGCTGTTCTTGGGTGATCTGCGTTTCGGTTTCGGCTTGCGTCGTCGCATACTCGACCAGATAGATCAGGTCGCGGCGGAACAGCCGGGTTTTCTGCATGGCGTCGCTGATCGGGCTGTTTCTGTAGATCAGGCGCGCAGCGAATCCGTCCGGCATCGTCAGGAACTTGGTCGTCGCCAAGACCAGATCAACAGGCTGGGCGACCGCATCTCGATGGGCCGGGGTATCCGCCCAAACCGTTATCTGGAAATGCCTTTCCTGCCGCCGGACTTCCCTGATTGCCGTCCCGGTTACGCCGACGCGCGCCGCGCCGATCCGGCCAGTTCCCGGCAGCGTTACGACTGCGCCCGCTGCGCTGGTTCCGGGGATGTCGGCAGCGATCAGGGCCGCCAGCGCCGCCGCGATGCTGTTCAGCGTGTCGCCGGTCTGGACGGCATAGACGTAGGGCTTGCCGTTCGCCAGAACCGACAGGTTGTGCGGGTTGTTCGCCGGGGGAACGACCCCGCCGACCGTAATCTGCTGGCCGTTGATGGTCAGCGTCAGGGTCGCGCTGTTCATGGCCTGCGGCTGCCAGTCCTGCGAAAACCGGGTCGTGTTCCGTTCCTCAGTTCGCGGGAAGACGCTGACATGCGCCTTGCCGACGGCCAGATCGGCGTCAAGCTGCGCCGGGGTCGGCCATCCTGCATAGACCATGCAGGGGACGCCGCCCGCAGCGCTGGGCTGCCCGGTTCCGTTCGGGTAAAGCGTTGCCGCGATCAGGCTGACAAGCGCGTTTTCTACGTCGGTCAGATCAGCCATGTTCAGTTCTCAAGTCGTTCGCACAGGCAGTTGTAGCCCAGCGAATTCCAGTAGGCCGCCTGCACTTGGTAGCGGATGCCCAAGTCGTCGGCGATGATGTCGCGGTCGGCTACCGTCCCGTTGGGCAGGTTGAAGAAGATGCGCCAGAGCGTTGCCCGCGCGTCGCCCGGCAGGCCAGCGCCCGGCATGCGTCCTTCCTTCTTCTGCTGGATGGACGCCGGGACGCCGCTGGCGACCGCTGCTTCGGTTGCTGGCAGTTCCGCCCCATAGCCGACCGCGCCGACGCCGTTGGGCTGGGTCGGTCGGCTGATGCTGATGGTTCGGGGGTAAAGGAAGGACATAGCGGGCTGCTCAAGCAAAAACGCGCCGGTACGGGGCCAGCATGTCGCGGGTGTCCCCGTCCATTGCCGTGTCGTCGAAGCGTTCGATTTCAGAATCCCCGGCCTTCATCCGCTTGGTGTTGCCGGGCATGTTGGCCGTATTGGCGAAGCCGATGATGTTGGCGACGGCCTGCTTGATCGCGGCGGGCAGCGTCGCATAGTCCCAGCCTGCCAAGTAGGTGATCCGCAGATCGCCATCCCCGAAAAAGTTCAGGTTCGGCGCGTCCAGCCAAAGCCGACCGCCTACCGACCAATCGTAGGAACCGGAAATTGTTCGCCATAGGCAGCTGTCCCGCTGTTCGATCAGCGTAACCAGCGCGACCGGGCTGTAGGAAAGCTGCAATTCGCCGCGCCGTGGGAATTCCCGGTGTTCCTGAATTGGCTGTCCGGTCGATGTCATGACCGCCGGAACGCCATTGACGAGGCTATAGACGGCCCCGGCGGGGCGCTGCAAATAGCCATCGACGACGGCGCTGGCGGCATGGACTTGGGACTGCGCGGTAGCGGCTGGCAGCGAATAGAACGCATAGTCAGCAGGCAGAATGTATTCGCTTGCCATGTCCGCCCCTTACTTGGTCAGTTCTTCCAGCGCTGCTTCCGCCTTGGTCAGTTCTTCGGCGGCAGCAGCGGCTTCGTCTTCATCGACTCCGGTCAAGAAGCTGTGGGCTTGCAGTTCGGCGACGGCCTCGTCGGGGACGACGACATAGCCTTTCTTGACGGGGTACTGTTCGCCGTTGAAGCTGCAACCGGTGCAGCCCTTGGGGGCTTTCAGTTTTGCCATGATGGGTTCTCCTGAATGGAATTGAAGAAGGGGCGACCGAAGCCGCCCCTGTCACGCATTGCCGTAGCGATCAGCCGTTGGCGATGTTGGTGATCACGCCCATTGCGAACGGGGCATAGACCGCCAGCACTTCTTCGGCATAGACGCCGAATTCCTGCGCGCGGGTGTGCAGCGGCCAGTCGATCTGGTAGTAATCCTGACGAACCTTGACCTCGGCGACGTTCGGCACGTTGTTGCTTTGGTACTGCATCGGCAGGTTTTCGCACCAGCCGATGATCGTGCCAGCAGGCAGGCCCGGATGTATCATGATGGGAATCTTCACGCCGCCGTTCATGGCGAACGGGTTGAAGTACCAGCCGATGACGCCACCCGCCATCAGGTTGCCGTAGCCTTGCTGCGGATCGGCAAACAGTTGCAGCAGCGGGGAAGACGACGGGCCGTTCAGAACCTTGTTCGTGATGTTCTCCAATTCCTGCGAATTGACGTAGGTCACGGTCGGGCTGACCTGATAGTTGTCCCACATCGACTGAAACATCACGTCGATTTCGTTGATGGTGCCGCGACCGGAAGCGGTCAGGGCAGTACCGACGCCGGGGGTGCCGGTAGCCAGCGACTTGACGTAAGCGCCAGAACCGCCAAGGAAGGCAGTCGTCAGCAGGCCGTCGAAAGCCAGCGAAGCGTTCGCGGACTTGTCCGACGCGGTGATCGATGCGGCGGTCTGTCCGGTGCCAGCCAGCGGGGCCGCGAAGGTCGCGCTGTTGATGGTCGTGATCGCTTCCAGCTTTTCCGAACCGGCGACGCCGACGAACCAAGCATAGCCCAGCGCGCCAGTGACGGGGGTCACGGTGCAGGACAGGGTTTGACCCAGCGTAACGGCCTGCGATGTGGCGGCGGACTTGTTGGACGAACCACCGTTCAGCGTGTAGGTCTGGCCGTCAGCGCCGGTAATGGTCTGGCTGGTCGGTACGCCGTTGGCGAGGGAAGCGCCCCGGAAGCCTTCGCCGGTCAGGGCGACGACGATGACGCTGTAGGTTGCAGCGGGCAGGGTTGCGCCGGAACCGGATGCGGAAAGGGTCGGGGTCGCCGGGGTGCCAAGCGACAGCGACTTGTTACCGAACAGCAGGGCGTTTTCTTCCTTGAGCATCATCTTTTGCAAGACGCGCATCGTTCCGGTCGCGCGGACATCCTCGAAGGTCTTGCCTGCGTTGATGGCCTCGAAAGTGACCTGATCTTCTTCGCCGATGGTCACGTAGCTGGCCGACTTATTGACGGCGGAATAGCTCATGCGACCGGTTCGCTGACCTTCCGCGACCCAGCCCATCGCATCGAAACCGGAGCCGGTCAGCGCTTGAATGGCCTTCCAGTTGGTTGCGACGCCGAGGCCGCCGCCGACGCGCGGCAGCTTGTTGCGGATGGGGGTATTGACCGGGTAAAGGTTCTTCGCCGGGCCTTGAAGGTCGTAGGCGACAAGGCCGGTGCCGGTCGAAACCGTCTTGACGATGTCGTCGTTCGGCGCTCCAAGCGCGCCTTTCAGCAGGTCAAGGGTTTGCTGGGTGGGGTTCATGTTCAAGCCTCCAAAAAGAAAAAGGCCGCGCGATGGCGGCCCCGAATCTGGAAAAGTTCAGCCCCGCAGATGCAGGGCCGGGTTAATGGTTGAGAAATGGCATCAGCCTACGCGGATGCCGCCCGATTGGTACATTTTGCGAATCTGCGACAGCGCTACTTCTTCCGGCGCAGCGTGTTCATCCGGGGCCGGGTCGTCCGTCTTTGCGACTTCGGTCTGGCCCACGTCCTGCCCCTTCTCGATGGCTTTCAGCAGCGCCTTGCCGGGCGCAGGCTTGGCCTCAAGTTCCTTGACGCGCTTTTCCAAGGCGTCGCGTTCGCCGGTCAGCTTGGCGACTTCCGCCTTGACCAGATCAAGTTCGGCGGCGACCTTCGTCAGCGCTTCGGCTTCCGCGTCGTCGGCCTTCTGGGCATCGCCAGAACCGGCAGCCTTGTCGGCAAGCGCTGCGGCGGCTTCTTCCTTGACCATAGCGGCCAGCAGCTTCAAGCCAGTCCCCAGCCATGCCTTGATCTTGCCGGGCAGCGCGGAATCGTCGCCTTCATATTCGGCTTCCCACGCCGTATCTTCGTCAAGGTATTGGACATCGGCCAGCAGGGACGCGAAGCGCGCGACGCCGTAAAGGCCTTTTTCGACCTCGCCGCCAGCGCTGGCTTTTGCAGCGTCCGCATCGTCCGCCCCCTCGCCCCCAGCGTTGGCCGGGGAGTCATCGGGGGCCGCTTGCTGCTGCGGGCTGGGTTCATTCTTGTCGGCTTTCGCCAGTTCGATCAGGCGTTCCGGGCTGATTTCGGCCAGCACATCGATGGCAGGGGCTTCGTCGTCAGCCGTTTCGGCCTTGTAGCAGGTGAAAACCGCTTCCGGGTTGGCCGGGCGATCAACAAGGCTGACTTCGACCAGCTTCAAGCCCTTGATGATGGACTTGTTCAGGTCATCGCGCGCCGTAACCTTGCCGCCGATGCTGAAACCCTTATAGACGCCGGTTTCGACCTTCTTGACGGCGATGGGATCGACGACATGCGCGCCAAAGTAGGTTCGCCCGTCGTCTTCGACATTCGCTTCGATGGCCGTACCAGCCGCAAGGGGCTGATGCATTTCGCGGACGGCCCCGAACTTCATGTAGTCGGGCAGCGCGGCCTTCATCGCGTCGGCGGTGATGACTTCGCCGTCGGAATCGACTGCTTCGCTGCTGGCGTAGCCCCAAACCTTGATGGTGCCGTCGTCCTGCTTTTCGGTCTTGCTGATTTCTGCGTAGATTTTCATGGTCAATTGCCCTCGTCTTCGACTGCCCCGCCGGGCTGGGAATCGCCAGCCCCGACAGGGACGGCGGGTTTCGGTTGCTGAGCCAGTTCAGTGCGCTGTTCCGGCGTCAGCGGTTCGCGGCCAAAGTCGGCCCGGACTTCATCGGGATGCAGCACCTTGGCGGCGACATAGATTTGGTTGATCTTCGCTTGCGTCAGCGGATCGATGGCGTCTTCTTCGGCCCATGCGAATTCAAGATCGGGGGCTTTGAAGTAGCGCAGGATGACCAGATCGATCAGCCCCTTGACCCAGCGCTGCAACGGGGCCAAGCCTTCGGCAAGCGATTGGTCGCGCGCCGTTTCCGCCGTGCTTCGATTGACCTGCTTGATGAACGGGGTCGGTTCGATGCTGAACGCGAAGCAGACGATCCGGGCCAGCCATTCGTCGTATTCATCCTTTAGCGCGCCTTCCTTCGTCGGTCGGTAGGTCACGCCGTCGGGGATGAATTTCAGATGCCGCCGGGCCGCTGTGTCGCCTTCCAGCAGGCTGTCCCAATATTCTTGAAACTGCCTAATCTGTTCCGGCTGCCATTCCTTCGGGACGCTGGCAAGCGCTTCGGGGACGTTCCCTTCGGTGTAGAACTGCAATTGGTGAATCTGCCGCCGGATGGCGATATTCACCGTCACGATGACCTGTTCGACCGGGCTGTAGCCATAGACCTTATGGGTTCGCAGGTTCCGGGGCCGGTAGATCAGTTCGTCGCGGCTGTAATCGACCGCAGGCAAGCCCTTCAAGACTTGCTGATAGGCCGGATCGGGCGGCATCGGCGTCCGCCCGGTCGAATCCAGAACGCGCTTGATCGTCGCGCCATCAACTGGTTCAAGGGCATACAGGCCGCCGCCCAGCGTCATGCGCGGGTAGATCGTCGACGCGTCGATGACCAGCAGGTCTTCGGTCAGCATCCGCAGCCATTCTTCCCACGTATGTTCCCGGTCGGGCATGTTGAAGAAGGTTTCGATGTCGGCGCATCGCTTGTCAGGCTGGGCTTTCTTGTCCTTCGGCTTGATCTTCCAGCGCAGCTTCGACATCTGATCCTTGCGGGTTTCGATGACAAGGCGCAGCAGGTCGTAGCTTTCGGCCAGCGCCCGCATCTGCGCGAACGTGACATTTTCGCCAGCGCGCGGCTGCTGCCGGACGTTGGCAAGGACAGGGAAGTCGAACTGGCGACCAAGCGCCTGTTCCTGCGCGACGGGCGGCAGCGGGTCGCCGGGGCCGAACCAATCCGGCTTCTTGCCGGATAGCCCGTAGCGGACGCCCGCCACAAGGCGGGCAATCAGCCCCGGTTCGATGGGGGTTTTCGTTGCCATTGGGTCAATTTCCTGATGATTTTGCCGCCGCAGCCTGCGCAGCCAGATGGTCAAGCAGGCCGAACGAATTGGTGTTCAAGCTGGCGAAGCCGTCCGACAGGGCATCGATCTGGTCGTCATGCGCCCCGTTCGGGAAAAGCCGCATTTCAGCGACCAGCGCGTCGTTCCATTCAGCGCGCAGCATCATGACGTTCCCGACATTGACCTGCGCCGCGAACGGTTCAGCCCGCGTGATCTTGTCCCCCGTAACCGGTGCGCTGGTCACGGTATAGCCTGCAAGCTGCTTCGTCAGGTAGGCCGCCTGCGACTTCCCAGCCTGTCCGGGGTCTTGCGGAATCTTGACCCGAACGGCTACGCCGTCGCGCTTTGCCCCGTTGATAAGTGCCGCTTCGACATCTTCCGGGCCGCCGCGCATGCGGGTCATGTCGGCGATGATCCAGCGCCCGGTCGGCGTCAGTCCCAGTTTTCCGCCAGCCGTCCAATCGGGGTCTTTCCCCGGCGTCGGATCGGTCGCGGCCAAGTCCCAAGCCCGAACAAAGCGGGTTCCAGACGGAACCGCATCGACGATTTCCAGCTTGTCCGGCTTGAAGATGTTGCCTTCCGGCGGGGCTGGTCGCTGCTGGTACTGCCCGGCGAACGTGTAGGGCGCAGCCGACTGCATGCGCAGCAGTTCTTCGACGCTATGCTTTTCCGGCCATAGGGCCGTCCCATCGTCTTGCAGCGCGGGAAGGCAAACATGCTCCCATTCCTCGCCGTTGCCGCCTTTCAGCAGCCAGCCAGCCAAGTCCCGTTCATGCAGTCGCTGCATGATTAGGATGATCGGAGTGTTCGGCGCGTTCTTCCGGCTTTCAAGCGTGTTCTGAAACCATTCGATGACGCCTTCGCGGATGACATCCGAACGCGCCTCGTCGGCCTTATGCGGGTCATCGATGATGATGGCCCCGCCGAAGCCTTCCCGATGCTTGCCTGCGCCGTAGC
The DNA here is from genome assembly GCA_040946965.1 of Burkholderia sp. GTDB lineage: Bacteria > Pseudomonadota > Gammaproteobacteria > Burkholderiales > Burkholderiaceae > Burkholderia. The sequence continues at coordinate 7,255 of JAYFRU010000020.1, forward strand.
CGGTAATCGTTCCGCCAGCGCCGACGGCATAGACGCAGCCGCCTGCGGTCGTCCGCCATTCGTCCTTCGCTTGGCTGTCGTTGCGCAGGGCAACCGCCGGGAAGATTTCCCGATATTCCGGCGACTGGACAAGTTCGCGGGCCTGCCAAGCGTTGTTCCCGGCAAGCCGCCCCGAATAGCTGGTATGGATGAATTCCGCGTCAGGAACCTGCCCCAGCGCCCAAGAAATGAAGTTGATGACCGCCAGTTCGGTCTTCGAGTAGCGCGGCGGCACGTTGATGATTAGCCGCTTGCATTCGCCCCGGAAGACGCGCATCAGGGCGTCGCAGATGGCCTTGTGATGCTGGCCGCGAATCCATTTGAAGCCCTTGCGCTGCGCGAACATCCAGCGCGAAAAGAAATACAGGTCGGCTTCGGCCATCTGGACAGCCGCAAAGCGTTCCTTTGGGCTGAACTGTCGCATGGTCAAACCTCGTCGGCGATCTGCTTGGCAATCTCCTTGAACTCGGCGGTGCTTCTGACCCGATGTTCCTGCTGGATCGGGCCGCCATCTGCGCCGGTCGATTCGACGCGGACGGTTTCCTTCCATCGCGCGCGGGTTTTCAGCCAGAAGATCGCCGCCGTTACCGCCCCTTGGCCGGTTCCTTGCGTCGCATGCTTGTAGAGGCTTTCGGCAACCTTGCTGTTTGCGACGACTTCGCCGGTATCCAGTTCGTCGCGGAAATGCTTGCGCAGCGTCTTGGCATCGATGGGCTTGCCCGTCTGCGGGTTCGTGATGACCTTGCTGATGTCGTCTTCGGGGATGCCGTAACCGGCCATCGCCTTGACCATCTTCCGATGTTCAGCGGTCGGGATGAATGGTTTGCGTCCTGCCATGATTCCTCCGTAGCCTGTCCCAGCATGGCGCAGGTCGGCAAGAATGGGGCGGGTTAGCCCTGATCGCCCGCGTCGGGGAACAGGTCGTCGCCGATTTCCACGTCGCCGCAGGCTTCGACGGCCTTCCGGGGATCGCCTTTGCAGAAGACAAGCAGGTTCTGATGGGTCTTTCCCAGCTTTCGGCTGGTGCTGAATTGCTTCCCGGCCCGGATCGGCAGGCTGCCGACCATCGTGACCAGAATCGCTTCGTTGTAGTAGTCCAGCCCGGCTTCGCGGAACGCCTGAACGGTATCGCCTACGAAGTCGTAATACGCGCCGCGCTTGTCCCGAACCTCGCCGACAACAAAGGCGGCGAAGCGGTCTTGTTTCAGCAGGCTGCAAGCCCGCTTGATGATGTCGAAGTAGGCCGCCCGGAATTCGTCATAGGCCAGCGTCGAAAGGTCGGCGGGATCGTCCGAATAGACCTCAAGGTCGGCATAGGGCGGGCAGGAAAACAGGAAGTCGGCCTGCAAGCCCTTGCAAGTCTTGTCGATGTTCCGGCTGTCGCCGCAATGCCAGACAGGGACGGGATCGCTTTCGCCAAGGATTTCGGCCTGCGCCCGGTTCGCTTCGACCTGTTCGGCGCGCAGATCGCTGCCGACGTACTGGCGGCCCAGCTTGGCGGCGACAAGGCCGCGAACGCTGCCCCCGGCGAATGGGTCAAGGACGATGCCGCGCGCGGGGCTGAACCAGCGATAGGCCAGTTCGCATAGAACCGGGTCGAAGATACTTGTCCCGCTTTGGCCGCTGGCGTTGCCTTCCGTCCCGAAGGTAGTAGCAAGCCGTTTTCCGGCCCCGTTGCCACGTTCCTTGCTGCTGTAGTCGGCTGCCGGTCGCGGGCTGCCGCCGGGCGAACCGTTCGCGCCCCGGCCAAGTTCCGACCGGATGCCCAGCGCGATCCATGCGTTCTTCCGATCCTGCCACCAGCCTTCGCGGGCATTCAGGACGCTGAACGGCGCGACCATGAAGCGGTCGGCAAGGCTGCCAGCGCCGCCTTCGCCCGATCCGTCGCCGGAACCTTCCGGCGGCAGCAGGTCAGCCAGTTCGTCGCCGCTGAACCCGATCAGGTCAAGGTCGAAGCCATCGTCCCGCAGTTCGCCAAGTTCCAGCGCAAGCAGTTCGTCGTCCCAGCCAGCGTTCAGCGCCAGCTTGTTGTCGGCGATGATGTAGGCGCGCTTCTGCGCGTCCGACATGTAGGCCAGTTCGATGACCGGAACTTCGGTCTGCCCCAGCTTCCGGGCAGCCAGAACGCGGCCATGTCCGGCGATGATGCCGTTTTCCCCATCGACCAGAACCGGGTTCGTCCATCCGAATTCGCGGATGCTGGCGGCGATCTGCGCGACCTGTTCATCGCTATGCGTCCGGCTGTTCCGGGCGTAAGGGATCAGCGCATCGACCGGGCGAAGGTCAATTTGCGGGGCGGTCGTTTTCATAGCCGGGAAAAATGGCCTTCCAGAAGCAAAAACGCCCCGCCGGGATAGCCGGAAGGGCGAAGGAATAAAAGCCCGGCGCGGGGCCGGGAAACCAAGCCTAGGAGGGCATGGAGGAGACAGACGGGCAACAAAAAAGCCCGGTCGTTGATGCGTTCCGGGCCTTGGGCGTAATTCGGAGACTACCTAATAACGCCGTATTCTGGTCACGTTTTGACGGTCGGTCAAGCGTTTTGCATTTCCCCAACAATTCCAGCCGCCTGAAACTTGTCTTCGATGGCCGCCCAAGCCTTGCTTTCTTCGGCTTTCAGCAGCTTGACCACCTTGGCGTTATGGTCGTTCGCAGTCGTTCTTGAAACTTCGCAATCGTCAGCGATTTCGACCATGCTGATCTTGACCCCGAAATACTTCTGGATGATCGCGCTGCGTAGGCGGTAATGCGCAAAGCAGCCCGCCAAAGCGCCCTTCGCATGTTCGGTCAGGTAGCCAGCCGCATCGAACCATTCCAGATTAGTCCGATGCCCGGCGCAGCAAGGCGACCCGCAATCGCAAGGGATCGTCTTCGGGGCTGTCCGCGCGATCAGGATGTTTTCATGCAAACGGCCAAGCGTCCGAAGTTTTGCCCGGATCATCCCGGCCTGTGCCGCCCCGTCCAGCCCTGACAAGCCCTTGCCGTTGCCGACGGCGGGCTGCGCCAGCCTATTCATCATCGGGCGGTCGTAGCACTGGCCCGAGAAGTTGAACGCAAATACGAGCGCGGAATGCGCGCTGCTGAACAGGGATTCTTCGGTCATGTTTTCTCCTTATATTCCCGGCATCGATTGCCGTGTTTCTTCCGCTTGGCGCAGGAGGCAATGTCTTGCCCGAACGCCCGCACCACTTGATGATGCTGGCATCCTTTGCAGGTCATGGCTTCCTTCCGCATTGCCACTTCCATCGGGTCGCGGTACATCCAGACTTCCATCGCCATCAGATCGGCCTCACCTTGACGCGGGCTTCGGCGACTTCGGCAAAGCGCTTGACGACATGAACGTCGCAGACCTGCTTGTCATCGCGGAAGACGACTTCATTCATCGCGTCGCAGATACCTTTCAACACGTTGTCGATGTCTGGCTTGCTGGTCGGGAAAACGAAGCCGCAAAGGGCGTCGGCTGTCTTCTTCTTCGACCATGACGCGGGCGGCGTAACCAGCAGGGTCAGTTCCAAGCAGACCGGGCCGTCGATTGGCTGCTGCCCCTGCATGGCTTCCAGCGCTTTGACCTTGACCAAGTTTTCGTAACTGGCGGTCTTTCCCGGGGTATAGGTTGCGACATGGTTGCCGCGCCGGGCGAATTTCGGGCGGCCCTTCCCGACCGGTGTGCCGGGGATCGAAAACGCGACGACCGTCATGCGAAAAGCCTCCGCTGGCCGCGCGGTAGTCCGACCAATTCCTGCGGCTTCCCGGTCGCCGGGTCGCGGGATTCGCCAAGGACTTCAAGCAGTCCGGCGGCGATCAGGCTATTGACCCGACCGCAGACGCTGGACAGTTCCATGCCGGTCAGGTCGCGCAGTTGCTTGCGCGTATAGGCGCGACCGCTGGCGAAGCAGGCAAGGATGCGTTCCTGCATCGGTTGCAGCTTCCGGTCGCGTTGCAGCGCGCGGTAAGAATCGCGCGCCGTTTCAGTCTGGGCGATCTGCATTTTTCGTTCCCCTTTCATCAAGCCAAGACCTGCGGGCCGCTTCCTGATCGGCATCCGCTTGAACAAACTGCTGGCATTCGCGCGGATAGACGGCGCTGGGGTATTCGCAGTGCTGCTTCTTGGCGCAGTTGCCGAAGCCTTGCCGGGCCAGTTCTGACCCGCGCCGGCTGAAATTCCGACAGGCAACGCATTGGACGGTCACGCCGCTACCGTTTCCGGCGGCGTTGTCAGCTTCCGGGCGAGCATTTTTTGAATTTCAGCGATGCGGCGCTGCGCTTCCTCTTGCGGGACGCTGCTCTTGCCCGGCGCAGGCAATGCTTCAAGGCGCGGCGGGACTTCCGGCCATTCGCGCTTGTCCAGTTCGGCTTGAAGAACAGCCGTCCATCGGCCCTTGATGCCGCCCCATGTCGCGTTCCGCATGTCGAAGTGGCCGATGGCTACGGCAGCCCAATAAATCGCCGGATGCGACCATTTGTCGTTCCCGTTTTCGCGTTGCCGTAGCTGTTCGCAGGCTTCGCAGAAAGCGGCTTCGTAGTCGATGGGCTGGCGGCAGGCCGACATGAATTCGGCAAAGCTGGGAGGCCATGCAAAGCGGCTGCGGCAAGCTTTCAGCCCGGCCTTGATTTCATGCAGCGTCACGCCTTCTTCGGCGAAGCTTTCGGCCCATGCGTCGCGCCAGTTGGAAATCGCCTGTTCGCTGGCAAATGCCGACCGCCAGCGATGGGGATAAAGCCCGTCCAGCTTGTTGAACAGATGGTCAATCAGCGCGATCCCGTCTAGCTTCGGATGCGGTTCAAGCCACTGACTGAGGCGTGATGTCGATGATTGTTCCTGACGCGCTGGTGTCTGCATGGCCGCTCCTTTGCTGGTTTGTGCTGGTTCTGTTCCGATTGACATGGGCAACAGGATCGAACTTCCCTTGCTGCTGCCGCTGCGTTGCTACTGGCCGCGCGCTGTCCTGCGTCCTTGAAAGCCAGTTGTTCAGAAACCGGGGGTAATCGCTTTTCTTGTTCTTCGGGTTCGACATGAGCCATGCCGCCGCCTTGGCGATTTCCTGCTGGATATTCACGGCTGGGTAAGCGTCTGCCCATCCATCGACTAGGCTGTCAGGCAGATCAACGAATCGACCCGCTGAAAAATCGAAATCGACCTTTCGCTTCTGCGCAGGCGGTGGGCAGCTTGCTGGCCCTCCGCACAACGCTTGTTCATGTTCCTGTTCTATCTCTTGTTCTTGCTCTTTCTCTTGTTCTTGGCTTCCAAGGGGCTTTGAAGGGGCTTGCAAGCCCCTACCGTCGTCAAGGTGGAAAGCGTCGGCGTATTTCTCGAAAAAGCTAGGCAGCAAGCGGCTTTCCGGTAGGTTTCGGTATTCCCGACGGACGCCTTCGACTTGGTTGTCCTTGGGCTTCAATTGCTCGCCGATTTGGTAGCGGGCCATTTCATAGACAAAGACCACTTCGGAGGCCTCGTCGTAGTCGCAAAACCCCGCTTCACAGAGCCTATGAAGCCCCTCCGAAGCCCCTTCAAAGGTCAGCCCTGTATCGGCGACGATGTAGGCAACCGGAAGGTGGTAAATCCCCAGCATGTTCGCGTGGGGGCTTGTCATCAGGTACAGCGCCAGAACCTGCGCGTCTGCCCCTTGTTTTCTGATTGCCTTGCCGGTCGGCCCGATCCAGAACTTCGGACTGACCTTTGCGTAATCACGCATGCGAATTCCCCTTCGTTTTCATTCACCCGCCTCCAATGCGTCCTTGGCGAGCAATCGCAGCGCGTCCAGCTTTGCCCGGCTTATGCGTACGTCGTCGCCTTCCTGCGACCAAACATCCAAGCCGAGCGCCCGCAGGAAATCGCCCAGCCTTTCAAGCGGCACGCCCTGATTGCCGGACAGAATCCGCGACACCGTGCATGGCTTCATCCCAGCTTTTTCGGCCACTGCGTCTTGCGATACCTGAGCAACCCGATGCCGGATCAGCGCTTCAACGCTGTGCATATCTCGCTCCCCCTTGCTCGTCCGAATTCCTAGAGTTCGCCACAAGCAAGGTCATGCAGCGGCAGTGCCGAAGATTTCGGGACGCAGTTTTTGGCGGGTTACTTGTCCGCCGGTTGCTTTTTCGATTTCGACGGCCCGTTCAGCAGTGATCCGGGTTTTCCCGGTCACCCACTGATGGACAAGCCCTTGTGTGACGCCAAGGCGGTGCGCCAAGTCGGTCTGCGTCGTCTGCTGTAGGTAGGTTTTCAAGTCCATTGCTAATTGCCTCAACTGGATAAGCATGAGCAAATAATAGCAGTGCTTATGCTCTGCCGCAATAGCGGCGGTGTTTGTGTAGCAATAGCTGCGTTAATAGAATGGGAGGAATCATGGCAAAACAACGACGCGAACTAACTGACGACGAGCTACGGGACGCCGAACGGCTGCGGGATGCGTGGGAGCGATACAAGATCGCAACCCCAAGCGCTACGCAGGAATCGGTCGCTTTCGCATGCGGATGGAAGACCCAAGGCGCGGTCAGCCAGTACCTGCGTGGCGTAATCCCTTTGAACCTTGATGCGCTTTTGAAATTTGCCGGGGTCTTTGGGGTCGCGCCCCAATCGATAAGCCCGCGCTTGGCCCATAAGATTGCTGGGGTTCCAGCCGGGGAAGTTGGGCAGTCAGATAATGTGCAGCCGGGGCCGGAAATTCGCGGCAAGGTTCCGCTGATTTCATGGGTTCAGGCGGGCGACTTCTCCGAAGTCGTCGATCTGCTGCATCCGGGCGAAGCCTTTGAATGGATCGAAACGACTGTCCAGCCGCGCGCCCATACTTTCGCGCTGCGGGTTCATAACGATTCGATGGAACCGGATTTCCCGGCGGGAACCATCCTGATCGTCGAACCAGAACTGGACGCGCATGCTGGCGACTTCATCATCGCCAAGAACGGCGACGAAGAAGCGACCTTCAAGCAGTTGGTCAGGGACGGCGGCGATTGGTATCTGAAACCGCTGAATCCGCGCTATCCATTGAAGCCTCTGGCCGGTTGCCAAGTCGTCGGGGTTGTTCGCGCGGCGGAAAGGCGGTTCAGGTAAATGGGAATGGTGAAAGCAAAGGAAATCGTCGCAGGGGCGGCGGTTCTGGCGATCTTGGGCTTCGGCGCTGCGAACTTCGCAGATCTCGGCAATGACCCGAAACCAGATCGATCATCAGCCCCTGAACTGGCGTCCAAAGCAGAATCAAACCTTTCAGAAAAAGAAGCCGCCGCCGCGCTGGTTCAGTATGTGGCCGCCTTGAAGGACAGGATCGGAAAAATGGACGCAGATGATCGCCGACTAAAAGCGAACATCAGGCAGGCCATACAGCGGCGGGACTTGGCGCAATATCGAAGCGAAGCGGCAGCCCTGCTTGCCGCTGCCAAACAGGCGCAGGCCGATATTTCAGGAATCCAACACCCGATAAACCTTGAAGATGCCCATTGGGAACAGTTTGAAGCTGTCGGAAATGCTGCCGGGGACATAGCGATGGAACTGACATCGCTTGATGCTGATTTTGCTGTCAATGCTGACACAAGGATGGATGCCAGAAACGCGGCGGCGGCAGATACTAGGGCCGTTGAAAATGCCCGCAAAGTCTTCCGCGCCAAGGTTGCCGATGCCTACAAGAAGCTGAACGTAGAAGGCCGCGCAAATTGAGGCCATCAACCTTGATGGCGACAGCGCTGGCCGCAGCGTCCTTGTTTCTGCTGTCGTCCCCATCGGATGCGAAGACACACAGAAGCGCCAGCGCAAAGGCCGAATTCAAGCGAGCAAACGCATGCCCAGCTACAGGAAAGCCGCGCGGCGCATGCCCCGGCTATGTCATCGACCATATCAAGCCGCTATGCGCTGGCGGCCCGGATCGGCCCGAAAACATGCAATGGCAGACGGTAGCAGACGCCAAGGTCAAAGACCGCGACGAACGCCGACTATGCCGTGCCATGCGATGAACCGCTGACCGTATCATCCAGACAACGAAGCCCGCCTTGAGCGGGCTTTTTTGCGTCCGCAGTAGCCCTCCTATTTCCGTAGCAGACCGCATTTGGCAAAAAATATTAGCAATGCTATTGCGTCACAAAAGAAGAGCTTCTAATATTTGCTCATGCCGACGAACAAGTCGGCGAACCAACCTAGGAGATCGCCATGCAAACCAAAGTTGTCCCGTTCAGCCAGTTTCAGAGCGACATGCGCGATGCCGTACTGCGTTCGCTTGATGATTTTGCTGCTGATGTCATGGAAACGGATCGGGTTCAGGGCTGGAAAGACAAAGAGCTTCCGGCGCTGTTTTCTGGCGTTGATGCCCATGCCAAAGCATTTGCCATTCGGATCAACGACGGGCATGAAGTCAATTCGGCCTATGTCCGAATCGACATGGACGCTTGAGAGGAAAGCGCCATGCAAAACGCAAACCTCCATCCCGTCTTCGCCGAAGTATTGGGGCGATTCGCTGCCATCCCGCAGCAGGTTGCCGCCGCCCGCGCCGTCAAGTGCCGGGTAACGGTCAAGACAGAAGACGGCGAACAGACCTATGACGGCCTGTTTACCAGCACCTGCGACGCAGTAATCGACGCCCAGCAGCGCGTCGGCAAGCCCTGCAAGGTCAGCGCGAGGGCCGCCAAATGAAGAAGTTCGTCGCTGATTTCCTTTACTACGTCCGCCGGGGCTACGGCCTTCGCAAGTCGTGGAATCTGGCAAAGGTCACGCTATGAGCATCTACAGCATGCCTTGTGCGGTCACAGCTGACCTGAATCGCTACCTATCCAAGCTGGACGAAGACGACCGCCGCGACGAAGCCATCGACCAGCGAACCGAAGAACTGCTGGCCGGGACGGAATACGGCCCCTTTACCCCGGCGAACCTGTCCGAAGCCCTTGGCGAACTGGACATGACCGGCATCGAAGCGCTTTGCAAGCTGCTGACCGCCGGGGACACCGCAGGCGCTGGCTTGGCGCTGCAAACCCTGATTGGCGACTACTGGGAGCGCGCTGCGCGCCGGGAAGCGGAACGCCAGATCGATGACGAAATTGCGAACGCCTGCCCGCGCTGCCGGGGCCGGGGCCGCCGCCATTGCTACGAAGACTGATTTTTCAAGGAGGGTCTTCTGGAAATCGTGTGGGTAAAAAACGGCGTTTTTCATAGCGGAGGCAGCATGCAGGTGAGAATCTTCAGGCGCAGATACTCTTCGTCACGCAGCCCGTATGCCCGTCGCTGGATGACCCGAATCTTGTTGTTGAGACCTTCGACGAAGCCGAGCGGTACCTTGTTCTCTGGTTTGCAATGCGCAGCGATCCCATCCCAATGACGCTCGATCATTTCCGCGAATTGCTCGTACGGCTTCAAGCGCTGCCACTTCAGGCTGGCCTTCCAGTTGTCGAAGAAACGCCGTGCCCAGCCTTCGCGTTCGTAGTCCCACAGCTGACCGAAGGACTCCTTGAGCAGATAGGCTGTGTTGAGCCGCCGATTGGCGGCCAACAACGTCTGCAAGGACTTCCTGCCGTCCAAC
>JAYFRU010000021.1:0-16194 GCA_040946965.1 Burkholderia sp.
GAGCCGCCGCGATGTATAGCTTGATCGGGACGTGCAAGCTCAACGGCATCAACCCGCGTGCCTATCTGGAATACGTCCTGACCCACATCGCTGATCACAAGATCTCTCGCATCGACGAATTGCTGCCCTGGAATGTGGCCGACAAGCTGAAGCCGGTCACCCCGCCCACACCATCAACCGGGTAGAGCTGGATAGATTTGGATGGATCGTGTCCACGATCGCCGATCGCGGCCACGATCTCCCGTGATCGACACGAACTCCACCACGCCATCACCATCATGCCCCACGCGCGCGCGAACAGGGAAACGGTCGCGCCGAGTCGCTTACTGCCCGCCTCCAGCACGCCGGGCACGATCGCCACCGGCACGCCGCGCGCCGACTCGACGCGGATCAGGCCGACCGCCAGCGCGTCGGCATCCACCGGCGTGTTGGCGTAGGGCGCCTCGCGCCAGCCCTGCGCGCTGCCGACCATGCCAGCGGCCAGCACCGGCAGCTCGGGCCAGCGGTCGAGCCAGGCACCGCAGGCGGTCTCGAAGGCCGCGTCGAAGGCCGCCACGCCGCCCGCATGCGGCAGGCTCATCACGCCGGCCGCATGGGCGCCGGCCTCCAGCACGCTGCCGTCGGCCGCGAACAGGAAGGCCCGCATCGAGGTGGTGCCCCAGTCGATCGCGATCAGCGCCGGTGTGGCGGGGTTCGGTCGGTCCATCGTCATCGCTTGATCCTGCGGGTCGTTTGCGGCGCGCTCCAGCCGAGCTCCGCCGAGATCGCGCGCGCCTCGCGCTGCACGATCGGAATCAGCTCGTCCATGCGGTCGAGCGGCATGTAGGGAATCGTGCTGGCCACCGACACCGCCGCCACGATCGCGCCCGAGGCGTCGCGTATCGGCGCGGCCACGCAGCGGATCGAGGCCTCGTTCTCTTCGAGGTCGAAGGTGTAGCCGCCGGCCGCGTAGTGGGCCATACGCTGCAGGAAGGTGGTCGCGTCGGGCCGGCGGTCCGGCTTGAAGCTGACGCCGGCCAGCGAGCGGCGCGAGGCCTCGAACAGCGAGGCCCAGGTATCGGGCGGCAGGTCCAGCATCATCGCCTTGCCGATTCCGGTCGAGGCCAGCGGCATCCGGTGGCCGATCCGCGAGCGCATTTCCAGGCTGCGGGTGCCGGGAATCTTGTCGATGTAGAGCACGTCGTCGCCGTCGCGCATGCCGAGGTGGATGGTGTCGAGCGTGGCGTCGGCCAGCGCTTCTAGATGCGGACGCGCGACCGCCGTCAACGGCATCTGCTCGAGCGCGATGGTGCCCAGCTCGATCAGCTCCGGGCCCAGCAGGTAGCCGCCCTGCACCTGGCGCAGGTAACGCGCCTGCACCAGGCTGCTCACCAGCCGGTGGGTAGGGCTGCGGGTGGTGCCGAGCGCGGCGCCAATCGCCCGCATGTCGCGCGCGCCGCCGGCGATCGCCTCGAGGATCGCCAGGCCGCGCAGCAGCGTCTGCGTGCCGGCCTGCTGCGCGGCGAGGTCGAGCGGCGAACCGGTCGCGCCGATGCTGTCGGACAGCGCGTCGAGCGCGGCGCCGGACGCGTGCGCCTCGTGCGAGGCGCCGCTCGAGGCGGAGGCGCCGGCATTCGGCGCGAGGGAAATCGGTGTCTTGTTCATAGGTGGCTCGGGTCGCTGGAACGGGCGATCACGAAGCGACGGGCCTAGACGGCCCGGGAACTGACCAAGGCACGCGGAACGACGAACTGTTGAATCGGCTTCATCGCTTGTCTCCTGGTTGCCGCCGGCTGCGAACCCCTGATACGGGCCTCGCGCCGGTGCATATCGATTGGTTGCCGATTGTAGAGGCCGCTCCCGCCGTCTCCAATATTTGAATGCGTCGCCCAAATAATGAGATATTCGCAGAAAAACGGCTTGCGAGTGAACCGGTTTCGCGAACATGGCCGACGAGGCCATGCAAACGCGGCGCGGGCCGGCCAGGGCCGCGCCGCGCGAGATCAGGACAGGAAAGCGAGGGGTTTCGTGGAAGATCGCGGGCGAACGGCCAGTGCCGTCCGCCCTCGCCGCCTCATTGCGAGGCCGGCAACTCGGCGGCACCCATGCGTCGCGCGATCACGCGCGTGCGCTGGGCGAGATAGGGGGAATTGCGATGCGCGTCGAAGAATTTCGGGTTCGGCAGCATCACCGCGAGCCGCGCGGCCTGCCAGGCCGGCGCCCGGAAGTAATAGCGCGCGGCGGCCTCCGCGCCATAGACGCCGCGACCGAACTCGACCGAGTTCAGGTAGCTCTCGAAGATCCGCTCCTTGTCGAGCAGGGTCTCGAGCATCCAGGTGATGATCAGCTCCTGCCCCTTGCGCAGATAGCTCTTCTGGCTCGACAGGAACAGGTTGCGCGCGAGTTGTTGCGAGAGGGTCGAGCCGCCGGCGACGATGCGCCCGCGCGCGCGGTTCTTCTCCCAGGCCTGCAGGATCGCATCGACCTCATAGCCGTTGTTGCTGGCGAAATCGGCGTCCTCGGAGGCGATCACGGCGCGCTTGAGATTGCGCGAGATCTGCCCGTAAGGCACCCACTGGTGCTGGATCGCGACGGGCGGCGTCTCGCTCTTCAGACGCCAAGCGTCGGCGCGCATGAAGGCGGTCGAGCCCGGATCGATCACGCCCCAGATCGCAATCTGCGCGAAGTAATAGAGCTGGGTGATCAACCAGGCACCGACCAGCACGGCCGCCGCGTAGGCGACCCAGCGTGCCAGGCCGCGTCGCCGCGCCCCGCGGCCAGGGCGCGCCTTGTCGGTGCCGAGCGGGATCACCATGCGCGACGGCCGGCGAAACCGCCGGCGCTCCGCTCAGGCCGCGGCGGCCAGCACATCGCGCAAGGCCCCCAGCACGGGCGCGCCATCGGGCCGCACGCCGCGCCAAAGGTGGAAGGATTCGGCCGCCTGCTCGACCAGCATGCCGAGCCCGTCGGCGGCCCGCGCGCCGAGCGATTCGGCATGGCGCATGAACACCGTCGGCTGAGCGCCGTACATCATGTCGTAGGCCAGCGTGCCGGCACCGAACGCGGCCGGGCCGCACTCGGGCAGCGCCGCGTCGAGGCTGCCGGCGGTCGCGTTGACGATCACGTCGTAGGGACGCCGCTCGGCCATCGTCGCGCCGCCGCCGGCCAGCGCGCAGCCGGCATCGTGCGCGGCCTGCGTAAACTGGTCGACCAGTTCCTCGGCCTTGCTGGCGGTGCGGTTGACAATGTTGATCGCGAGCGGGCCGCGATCGAGCATCGGCAGCACCACGCCGCGCGCCGCGCCGCCCGCGCCGAGCAGCAGGATGCGCGCGCCGGCCAGCGACACGCCGAGGTTCTGCTCGATGTCGCGCACCAGGCCGACGCCGTCGGTATTGTCGCCGTGGATCCGGCCCTCGGCCTCGAAGCGCAGCGTGTTCACGGCACCGGCCGCCGCCGCGCGCGGCGAGAGCGTGTCGGCCAGCGCGTGGGCCTCGAGCTTGAAGGGCACGGTGACGTTCGCGCCGCGCCCGCCCGCAGCGATGAACTCGCGCACTGCGGCCACGAAGCCGTCGAGCGGCGCGAGCCGGGGCGTGTAGTCGATCGCCTGGCCGGTCTGCTCGGCGAAGCGCGCGTGGATGAAGGGCGACTTGCTGTGCGCGACGGGATTGCCGAACACGGCGTAGCGCTCGCGCGCGGCGGCCTCGGCCTGAGTGCGCGGCTCGCTCATGCCGGCTTCTCCTCGCTGTCGCCCGGCGCCTGCGCGGCTGCCTCGCCGGCCTCTTCACCGCCCTCATCCTCGTCGGCGGTTTCGCCGCCCGACACGGTCGGCGCGTCGAGCACGTTGAGCAGCCGCACCGAGGCCTCGATGGTCAGCTCGTCGATCGACATCACGTCGAGCAGCACGCGCGTGCCGCGCGCATGCACGCCGAGCCCCGGCACATGCAGCAGCAGCGGTATTTCCTCGAGCCGCACCAGGTCGCCCTTGACCACTGCGGCGACCACCTGGCGGCGGTTCTCCTGGCGCAGCCAGCGCAGGCACCAGAAATACTCCATGCGGCGCTGGTGATCGGCATAGGCCGTGTAGGTGTCGTCGAAGCCCTGCACCACCGCGTAGAGATCGGCGTCCTTGGGCTTGAAGGGCGCGGCCAGCTTGGCCGTCACGCCGTGCTGCACGCAGGCCAGCAGTTGCCACTGGTTGACCAGGTCGACATAACGGCGCAGCGGCGAGGTGCTCCACGCATACTGGGCCACGCCCAAGCCCTCGTGCGGCGCGGCCGAGGTCTGCATGCGGGTGCGCTTCGGCCCGGTCGGCACGCCGAGCGCGCGCTGCGAGCGGTAGATGCCCGGCACCGTGTGGTCGTGCAGGAAGGCGCCCCAGGTCGAGTTCGAGAGGATCGCCAGCTCGGAGACGATCAGGTCGAGCGGCGAGCCGCGCCGGCGCGGCGTGATCGAGATGTGTTCGCCCTCGACGTAGAAGTTGTAGTCGGTATTGCGCTGCACCTCGCGCTTGAGGCCGTAGCCGGCGCGCGCCACCTGGCGCTTCTCGAACAGCGCCTGGGCCAGCGGCCAGAGCACGGCGATGTCGTCCTTGTGCGGGTAGTCGCCGCTGTCGGCCGCCAGCGTTTCCTCGGTGACCAGCTCGTCGAGCGTGTTGTGGCGCAGGTTGCTCTTCACGAACACGTATTCGGCGCGCGTCTCGTTGGCGACGATGTCCTGCGTGGCGCGGTCGACGATGATGTAGAGCGACAGCGCGGGCCGGAAGTCGCCTTCCTTCAGCGTGAACACCTCGACCACGTCGTCGGGCAGCATGGTGATTTTGTCGCCGGGCATGTAGACGGTCGACAGCCGGGCGCGCGCGATCGCGTCGACTTCGTCGCCGCGCGTGATGCCCAGCGCCGGCGCGGCGATGTGCACGCCGATCCGCACGCGGTTCTCGGGCAGGTGCTCGACCGAGAAGGCATCGTCGATCTCGGTGGTGGTCACGTCGTCGATCGAGAAGGCGTCGACCTTGGCGCGCGGCAGGTCCTCGGGCATCGGGCCCACCGTGACGGGCGGGAAACCCGTGCCGTGCGGAAAGTGCTCGGCCAGGAAGCGCGCCTCGTGCAACGCGCGCGGCGAGGCCACGCCGCCGCAGTCGAGCATCAGCCGCGCCTGCGAGACGCCCAGCGCGATCGCCGCCGCGTCGAGCGCCTTGTACTCGATGGAGTTCTTGTCCGGGCGCGCGAGCAGGGCCAGCGCCTTGCCCTCGAACACGGCCGGCAGCTTGCCGGCCTTCAGTTCCTCCTCGTAGGAGGCCTGCACCAGGGCCTGCTGGCGCTTGCGCTCCAGCGAGGCGAGCCCCATCTTCAGCTGTTCCTCGGGCGCGCGCTGGTACTGGCCGCGCCCCTTGCGACGGAAATAGACCGGCGAACCATGCATGCGCAGCACCAGCGCCGCGCGCTCGACCGGGCCGTAGTGGCTGCCGAAGTATTCGTCGGCCAGCACGCCGTAGGCGAATTCCTCATCCGGCGCGCATTCCCACAGGAAATCCAGGTCGATCTCCTGCGCGGCCGCGTCGGCCTGCTGCATCAGCTCACCCGCAGCGGGCTTGTCGAATTCGATCAGCACATCCTTGGCGCGCACCTTGGCGTGCCGTCCGCCCGGCAACTCGACCTGAAACGCGTCGCCCTGGCGCGACAGCACGCTGCCGGCCTTGAAACTGCCCGATTCCTCGAAAAAAACGTTCACTCGTCTGACTCTCGTTGAGACTGTCCGGCGCCGTCACGCAGCACCTCGTCCAGCTTGGGATTGAATTCGTCTGCCGGTTCGCCCCGGCCGGGTTCAGCGCACCCGCTCGGCGTCGCAGAAGGCGAGCACCTCGTCGGCATAGTCGGCAAATTCGCTGATGCCGTGATCGCTGCCGTCGATCACGCGGGTCCTGGCGCCCGGGTAGTGCGCGAGCATCTCGCGATAGTCCAGCACCTCGTCGCCCGTCGCGGCGATCAGATAGTAGCGTTCCGGGCGCGTGATTGCGCTCACGCGCAACGCATCGAGCTCGCCGAGGTGGCGCGGCTCGACCACGATGCTGCCGCCGCCGTGCCACAGCGGCTGCTCGCCCAGGTAGCGCGCCAGATCGCGCTGCGGCTGGGTGGCCGGATTGAGCAGCACCGCGCGCCAGCCGTGCTTTTCAGCCAGCCAGGTGGCGTAGTAGCCCCCCAGCGAGCTGCCGATCACGCTCACCTGCTCCGGCGCGACGCCAGCCGCCTCGGCCTCGGCCAGCGCGATCGCCTCGAGCGGCGACACCGACAGGCTCGGGCAGCACCATTCCGGGGCGCGGCCGAGCTCGGCCAGGCGGGCCGCCAGCAGGCGCGACTTGAACGACTGCGGCGAGGAGCGGAAACCGTGCAGGTACAGGATCACGCGCCGCCCTCCTGGCGGGTGGCGAGCGCGTCGAGCAGCTTCTGGTGGACGCCGCCGAAGCCGCCGTTGCTCATCACCAGGATCTGGTCGCCGGGGCGCGCGGCGGCCGTGACGACCTTGACCAGCGCGTTGAGATCGTCGAAGGCCTGGGCGCGCGCGCCGAGCGGCAGCAACGCGTCGGCCAGGCTCCAGCCCAGCGCGTCGCGCCCGGAGGCGGCGCCGTAGCCGAATACCAGGTCGGCATCGGCCAGGCTGCCGGGCAACTGCGCCTTCATGGTGCCGAGCTTCATGGTGTTCGAGCGCGGCTCGAGCACGGCCAGGATGCGCGTGTGCTCGCGGCCGACCCGCGCGCGCAGCCCGGCGATGGTGGTGTCGATCGCGGTCGGGTGATGGGCGAAATCGTCATAGACGGTCACGCCGTCGACACTGCCGCGGATCTCCATGCGTCGCTTCACGTTGCGAAACGCCGAGAACGAACGCGCCGCCTGCGCGGGCGGCACGCCCACCGAACGGGCCGCGGCGATCGCCGCCAGCGCATTCTGCCGGTTGTGCTCGCCCTGCACGGTCCACTCGACCTCGCCCATGCGCTCGCCGCGCCAGTAAACCGCGAAGCGCTCGTCGACCGGCACCCCGTCCTCGGCCGGCAGCGCCTGCCAGCCGCCCTCCACGCCGAAGCGCTCGCCCTCGCTCCAGCAGCCGCGCGCGAGCACGCGCTCGAGCGCGGTCTCGCGGCCGTTGCTGACGATCCGGCCGATGCCGGGCACGGTGCGCACCAGGTGATGGAATTGGGTTTCGATCGCCGCCAGATCGGGGAAGATATCGGCGTGATCGTATTCGAGGTTGTTGAGCACGGCCGTGCGCGGCCGGTAATGGACGAACTTCGAACGCTTGTCGAAGAAGGCGGTGTCGTATTCGTCAGCCTCGATCACGAAGAAGCTCGAATCGGTCAGCCGCGCCGAGACGCCGAAGTTCAGCGGCACGCCGCCGATCAGGAAACCGGGGTTCAGTCCCGCGTCCTCAAGCAGCCAGGTCAGCATCGAGCTGGTGGTGGTCTTGCCGTGCGTACCGGCCACCGCCAGCACCCACTTGCCGGCCAGCACGTGCTCGCCGAGCCATTGCGGCCCCGACATGTAAGGCAGGCCGCGATCGAGGATCGCCTCCATCAGCGGATTGCCGCGCGACACCACGTTGCCGATCACGAACAGGTCCGGGGCCAGATCGATCTGCTCGGCGCCGTAGCCTTCGATCAGCTGTATACCCTGTGCCTCGAGCTGGGTGCTCATCGGCGGATAGACGCCCGCGTCGCATCCGGTCACGGTATGGCCGGCCTCGCGGGCGAGCACGGCGAGACCGCCCATGAACGTGCCGCAGATGCCAAGAATATGGATATGCATAGAGAACTGTCGCGCCGCGCGGGCGCCTGCGAAGTCGCGATTCGAAAGCGGCGGGCCAGCACCGCGCCGACGCAAGCACGATGGCGACCGGCGCCGGAAGAAAGGCTGTCATTGTAACTGAGCCGTCCGGTCGCGCCCGGGCGGGCCGCGCCGATCGAGTATGATTGCCGCATCATGCCTCGAAAACCCCTGCTCGACCCGCAGCGCGTGCGCGAGGAAATCGCGTTGGCTGCCGCCCGCCTCATCGCCGAGGACGGGCTCGACTACGCCTCCGCCAAACGCAAGGCCGCCCGCCATCTGCTCGGCGAGAGCCGGATTGCCGGCGAATGGCTGCCGGATAACGACCTAATCGAGGCGGAACTGCATGAATACCTGGCGCTGTTCCAGGGCGACACGCAGCCCGCCGAGCTGGCGCGGTTGCGCCGCCTCGCGCTCGAGTGGATGGAGCGGCTCGCGCCCTTCTCGCCCTACCTGGCCGGCGCCGTGCTCAATGGCACCGCCAACGCGCACTCGGACATCCATCTGCAGACCTTCTCGGACAGCCAGAAGGAGGTCGCGATCTACCTGCTGAACCAGAACATTCAGTACGACGTGTCCGAGACGCGCCATTTCGCGGGCTGCGGCGACGTCGAGACGCTCAGTTTCATCTGGCGCGAGCGCCGCGACAGCGATGCGATCGGCCTCCATGTCGCGCTCTACGACAGCGATGACCTGCGCGGCGCGGTCAAGGCCGACGCGCGCGGCCGGCTGGCCCGCGCCGACGCGGCGGCGCTGCGCGCCCTGATGCCCACGCCGGGCAGCCCGGCCACCCCTTCAACCTCGATGCGAAGCGAAGATGAACAGTAAACGACTCCTCCCCGTGGCCGTGGTGGCTGCGGTCGCGATTGCCGGCGGCCTCGCCGCCGGCCACTGGGTACGCGGCGGCGTGTTCGAGAACAACGCCGAAGCCGCCACCACCCAGGGCGCCGATCCGGTCGCGGCGCTCTGGACCGCCTTGGTCACCAACACCGAGGGCAAGCCGCAGTCGCTCGCCAATTTCAAGGGCCAGAAGGTGGTGGTCAATTTCTGGGCCTCCTGGTGCGGCCCCTGCGTGCAGGAAATGCCCGAGCTGGTGCAGCTCTCGCACGAGTACAAGAAGCGCGGCATCCGCTTCGTCGGCGTAGCCGTGGATTCCGACAAGAACGTCCAGGCCTTCTTGCAGAAGGTCAAGGTCGACTACCCGGTGGTGGTGAGCGGTTATGCCGGCGCCGATCTGGCACGTAATTTCGGCAATACCGCCGGAGTCCTGCCGTTTACCGTCGTAATTGATACGAACGGCCGGGTACGCGTGACAAAATTAGGTCAAGTCCAACCCAACGAGCTGAAAAAGACCCTCGATACGCTCTGAGCGTCCAGGCTTTCCACGACTCGCGTTATCGGCGGTTGGCCTCCGGTTCGCGGCAGGTTGACGGCAAATATCGCGATCTTCGCGTAACACCAAGCAAAACCTCCCGCGCTCCGCGCGCCGCTTGCGCGGCAAAACTGGACAAATTTCTCGAATCGGCGATAAAGTGCGCCCAATTCCGCAGAAATTGAAGCGACCATGACACGTTTGCTGGTACTGCACGGCCCTAACCTGAACCTTCTCGGCACCCGGGAACCGGAGGTCTATGGGCGCGTGACGCTGGCCGAGATCGATCGGGCGCTGGCCGAGCGGGCGAGCCGGGCAGGTGCCGAGCTCGCCTCGTTCCAGAGCAACCACGAGGGCGCCCTGGTCGATCGCATCCAGGCCGCCCGCGAGGAGCAGACCGATTTCATCGTGATCAATCCGGCCGCGCATACGCATACCAGCGTCGCGATCCGCGACGCGCTGGCCGGCGTCGGCATCCCGTTCGTCGAGGTACACCTGTCGAACGTGCATCGTCGCGAACCGTTCCGGCATCACTCGTACTTCTCCGACCAGGCCGAGGGCGTGATCTGCGGCCTCGGCTGGAAGGGCTACCTGTATGCGCTCGAGCACGCGCTCGACAAGCTGCAGGGCGCGCCGCGCGGCTGAGCTGTTTCAAGAATCCGAATTGCCGCCGGCCAGGCCGGCGCTTCATGACTAGACAAGGGGAACTCCCGATGGACCTTCGCAAGCTGAAAACCCTGATTGACCTCGTCTCCGAATCCGGCATCTCCGAGCTGGAAGTCACGGAAGGCGAAGGCAAGGTGCGTATCGTCAAGAATGCGCCGCCGGTCTATGTGCAGCCTGCCGCCGGCTATGCTCCGCAGATGGGTGTCGCCACGGCCCCGATCGAAGGCGCCGCACCGGCAGCCGCGCCGGCTCCGGCCGCGCCGCAAGGCCATGTGGTCACCTCGCCGATGGTCGGCACCTTCTATCGCGCGCCCTCGCCGGGCGCCGATCCCTTCGCCCAGGTCGGCGACACGGTCAAGGAAGGCCAGACCATCTGCATCATCGAAGCGATGAAGCTGCTCAACGAGATCGAGTCGGACAAGACAGGCGTCATCAAGGAAATCCTCGTCGAGAACGGCCAGGCGGTCGAATACGGCCAGCCGCTGTACGTGATCGGCTAAGGCCGAGTGCGCCGCCCCGCGCGAGAGCGCGTCACCGGAAAGACGAATACCCGCTATGTTTGAAAAAATCCTCATTGCCAATCGCGGCGAGATCGCCTTGCGCATCCAGCGCGCGTGCCGCGAGCTCGGCGTCAAGACGGTCGTCGTGTACTCGGAAGCCGACAAGGAAGCGAAGTACGTGAAGCTGGCCGACGAAGCGGTCTGTATCGGCCCGGCTCCGTCGAATCTCAGCTACCTGAACATGCCGGCGCTGATCAGCGCGGCCGAGGTGACCGACGCGCAAGCGATCCACCCCGGCTACGGCTTCCTGTCGGAGAACGCCGACTTCGCCGAGCGCGTCGAGCAGTCGGGCTTCACCTTCATCGGCCCGCGTCCGGACACGATCCGCATGATGGGCGACAAGGTGTCCGCCAAGCAGACCATGATCCGCACCGGCGTGCCCTGCGTGCCGGGTTCGGAAGGCGCGCTGCCGGAAGATCCGAAGGAAATCGTCAAGATCGCGCGCGCGGTCGGCTATCCCGTCATCATCAAGGCGGCGGGCGGCGGCGGCGGGCGCGGCATGCGGGTGGTGCACACGGAAGCGGCGCTGGTCAACGCGGTCAGCATGACGCGCGAGGAAGCCAGCCGGGCCTTCGGCAATCCGCAGGTCTACCTGGAGAAGTACCTCGAGAATCCGCGCCACATCGAGATCCAGGTGCTGGCCGACGCGCACAAGAACGCGCTCTGGCTCGGCGAACGCGACTGCTCGATGCAGCGCCGCCACCAGAAGGTGATCGAGGAAGCGCCGGCGCCCGGCATCGCACGCCGCCTGATCGACCGGATCGGCGACCGTTGTGCGGACGCCTGCAAGAAGATGGGCTATCTCGGCGCCGGCACCTTCGAGTTCCTCTACGAGAACGGCGAGTTCTACTTCATCGAGATGAACACGCGCGTGCAGGTGGAGCACCCGGTCACCGAGCTGATCACCGGCATCGACATAGTGCAGGAACAGATCAAGATCGCCGCCGGCGAGAAGCTCGCGCTGCGCCAGCGCGACATCCAGTTCTGCGGCCATGCGATCGAATGCCGGATCAACGCCGAGGACCCGTTCAAGTTCACGCCCTCGCCGGGTCGCATCACCTCCTGGCACACGCCGGGCGGCCCCGGCATCCGCGTCGACTCGCACGCCTACAACGGCTATTTCGTGCCGCCCAATTACGATTCGATGATCGGCAAGCTGATCGCCTACGGTACCACGCGCGAACAGGCGATCCAGCGCATGCGCATCGCCTTGTCGGAAATGGTGGTCGAGGGCATCCAGACCAACATCCCGCTGCATCGCGAGCTGATGCTGGACTCGAAGTTCGTGGAAGGCGGCACCAGCATCCACTATCTGGAAAACCGGCTCGCCGCGAAGCAGCAGGTCGCACCGGAAGAGGCCTGAGCATGAGCTACCGGGAACTCGTCGTCGAGCTCGCGCGCGAGCATGCCGAAACGCTCTCCGATGCGCTGATCGAGCTCGGCGCGCTGTCGGTATCGGTGGAGGAAGCCGATGCCGACACGCCCGACGAGCAGCCGCTGTTCGGCGAGCCCGGTCTCACGCCCGAGCGCACCGCCTGGCAGCACTCGCGCGTGATCGCGCTGATCGCCGAGACGGACGACCCGGCCGTGCTGCTGGCGGCGGCCGCCAACGAGATCGGCCTCGACGCCGCGCCCGCGCACGTGGTGCGCGAGGTGGAGGAGCAGGACTGGGTGCGCGTCACCCAATCGCAGTTCGATCCGATCCCGATCGGCGAGCGGATCTGGGTGGTGCCGTCCTGGCACGACGCGCCCGATCCCGACGCGCTGGTGCTCGAACTCGATCCGGGCCTGGCCTTCGGCACCGGCAGCCATCCGACCACGCGGCTCTGCATGGAATGGCTCGAGCAGACCGTCGAGGCAGGCCAGTCGGTGCTCGACTACGGCTGCGGCTCCGGCATCCTGGCGATCCTGGCCAGCAAGTGCGGCGCGGGCCAGGTGATCGGCATCGATATCGATCCGCAGGCGGTGGAATCCGCGCGCCACAACAGCGAACGCAATCGCGCGGACGTCACCTACGGCCTGCCCGATGACTGTCCGGCCGGCGAATTCGATATCGTGGTCGCCAACATCCTGTCGAACCCGCTCAAGCTGATGGCTTCGATGCTCGCCTCCAAGGTCAGGCCGGGCGGCCGCATCGCCCTGTCGGGCGTGCTCGCGCGACAGGCCGACGAGGTCGCCAGCGTCTATGCGCGCTACATCGACATCTCGGTCTGGCGCGAGCACGAAGGTTGGGTATGCCTCGCCGGAACCCGGCGGGAAAGCCATTAGAATAGGCGCTGTCCACCACTCCGGCCCCGCTGCCCGGCTGACCATGCCACTCGCGACGCGCTGCCCCCATTGTGAAACCGTCTTCCGGATTCAGCCGGAGCATCTGACGCTGCGTGGCGGTCTCGCGCGTTGCGGACACTGCCAGCAGGTGTTCGACGCCGCGAACTCGCTGGTCGACCCCGATCCAGCACTGGCCCCGGCCATCGTCGAGGCCACGCCCGCGCAGCTCGCCGACGGCAATTTCACGCCGGGTGCCTGGGACATGTGGGCACCCTGGCTCGACGGCGGCATCGATCCGAAGCTGCGCCACCACAGTGGCAATACCGACACCACGCCGCTGGTGCCGATCGCGGCCGTGCCCGCAGGCGAAGTGCCGGCCAGCGAGGCGGGCCTCATGCGCGGCGCGCCGGCTCCCGGAGCCGTCGCCGCCGGGAGTGACGAGACCGGTATGTCTGGCAGCCATTCGCAGGCGGGCGGCACGACGAATACCGCCGCGAGCACGCCGCTCGCTCCCGC
Source organism: Burkholderia sp. (assembly GCA_040946965.1). Taxonomy (GTDB): domain Bacteria; phylum Pseudomonadota; class Gammaproteobacteria; order Burkholderiales; family Burkholderiaceae; genus Burkholderia. The sequence continues at coordinate 13,173 of JAYFRU010000021.1, forward strand.
GCACACCGCCAGCGCCGCCGATATCGCCGCGCTGGTCGCCGCCCTGCCGCGCGACGCGGCCGAGCCCTCGCTGGGCGCGGCGCCCCCGCCCATCGATACCGACACGCTCGAACCGCAAGCCGACGACGTCCGCGTCCACCTCGCGCCGCGCAAGGCCACGCCGCCCGAGGCCGAACCCTTCGCCGCCGAACCGGAAGCGGACGGCCGCGTTCATTTCGCGATGACGCGCGAGTCGCCCGCCGCCGCGCGCGGCGGCTTCGGCCGGCAGGTGCTGGGCGGTTTCCTCGCCGGCCTGCTGCTGGCCCTGCTCGCGGGTCAGCTGGCCTGGTGGCTGCGCGAGCCATTGCTGGCGCGCTGGCCCGCCGCGCTCGGCTGCACCCTCGAACCGCCGCGCGCAATCGACGGCCTGCGCCTGGGCGCCTCCGACCTGCGCCAGCTCGACGGCCCGCGCGTGCTCGAACTGAAGGTGCCGCTGTCGAATCACGCGAACATCGCGCTGGCCTGGCCGTCGATCGAATTGACCCTGCTCGATGCCTCGAACCAGGTCGCCGCACGCCGCGTGCTGTCGCCTCTCGACTACGTGCGCCCAGGCACGCCGTTCGGCGCGGGCCTGCCGGTCGGCACGACCGAGACCCTGTTCGTGCGCATCGACACGGCGCCGGGCGCGGCCGACGGCGCGCCCGGCCTCGCCGCCTCGAATTTCCGCATACAGATTTTCTACCTGTAAGCGCACGGCGCGCCGCAAGGGACGCGCCGGCCTCAACCTCGGCGTCCCGCGACGCCATCTTTTCGGAGTACGAATATGAGCAAAGTCACCCTGGGCGGCAACCCGATCGAACTGGCCGGCGGCTTTCCGGCCGTCGGCTCGCAAGCCCCCGACTTCAAGCTGGTCGGCCAGGATCTCGGCGAGCTGACGCTGGCGAGCTTCGCCGGCAAGCGCAAGGTGCTGAACATCGTGCCGAGCCTCGACACGCCCACCTGCGCAACCTCGACGCGCAAGTTCAACGAAGCCGCCAGCAAGCTCGTCGACACGGCCGTGGTGGTGGTCTCGGGCGACCTGCCGTTCGCGGCCAAGCGCTTCTGCACCACCGAAGGCCTGGCCAACGTGTCGACCGCCTCGACCTTCCGCAGCGGCCGCGACTTCGCCAACGCCTACGGCGTCGACGTCACCAGCGGCCCGTTGAACGGCCTGACCGCGCGCGCGGTGGTGGTCATCGACGCGAACGACAAGGTCATCTACACGGAACTCGTCGAAGAAATCAAGAACGAGCCGAACTACGACGCCGCGCTTGCCGCGCTGAAGTAAGTTCTGCCACCGGATCCGGCCGTACGCGCGCCCTGCCTCGGCACGGCGCGCGTCATTCATCTGCAGCAGTCCCAACTACTGAACAGGAACGACCTTGGCTACGTTGATTTGCGGTTCGATCGCCTACGACAACATCATGACCTTCGAAGGGCGGTTCCGGGAGCACATCCTGCCCGATCAGGTTCACCTCATCAATTTGAGCTTCCTGGTGCCGACCATGCGTCGCGAGTTCGGCGGCTGCGCCGGCAACATCGGCTACGCGCTACACGCGCTGGGCGGCGAGGCCCGCGTGATGGGCACGGTCGGCGCGATCGACGCGCCGCTCTATCTCGACCGCTTCGATGCGCTCGGCCTGTCGCGCCAGTTCGTGCGCGTGGTGCCCGACACGCATTCGGCCCAGGCGATGATCACCACCGATCTGGACAACAACCAGATCGCCGCTTTCCACCCGGGCGCGATGATGCAATCGCACCTGAACCACGCCGGCGAGGCGCAGGGCATCAAGCTGGCGATCGTCGGCCCCGACGGCTTCCAGGGCATGGTCCAGCACGTCGAGGAATTAGCTAAGGCTGGCGTGCCTTTCGTGTTCGATCCGGGCCAGGGCCTGCCGCTGTTCGACCGCGACACGCTGCGGCGCAGCATTGAACTTGCGACCTATCTGGCTGTCAACGACTACGAAGCTAAACTGGTGAGCGACAAGACGGGCTGGTCCGAAGACGAGATCGCGAGCCGGGTTCAGGCCCTGATCATCACGCGCGGCGAACATGGCGCCACGATTCGTCACCGCGACGGCACCGAGCAGATCCCGGTCGTACAGGCCGAGAAGATCGTCGATCCGACCGGTTGCGGCGACGCCTTCCGCGGCGGCCTGCTGTACGGGATCGAGAAGGGACTGGACTGGGCGACCACCGGCCGCCTCGCGAGCCTGATGGGGTCGATCAAGATCGCTCACTCGGGCCCGCAGACGTACACGCTGGGCCGCGCGGCAATCCTGTCCCGCTTCAAGACCGCGTTCGGCTACAGTATCGAATGAGATTTGTTGGAGAAAACCATACATGCTGACCAGGAAAACCCTCACGCTCGCCGCGATAATCACCGCCTCGGCATCGCTCGCTGGCTGCTTCACGCCGCCGGGTTCCGCCGATGTCTATAGCGCGAGCCAGGCGCAGCGCGAACAGACGGTGCGTCTCGGGACCATCGAGAGCGTGCGCGCCGTACGCATCGAGAGCGACACCGGTGCGGGCTCGACGCTCGGCACGCTTGGTGGCGGCGCACTCGGTGCCGTGGCCGGCAGTGCGATCGGCGGCGGCAAGGGCTCGATCCTGACCGCGATCGCCGGTGGCCTCGTCGGCGCGGTCGCGGGCAATGCGATCAGTCAGGGCATGAGTTCGGCCAACGGTGTGGAAATCACCATGCGCCTCGATAACGGTGATCTGCGCTCGATCACGCAGGCCGCCACGCCGGAAGTGTTCCGTGCTGGCGATCGCGTCCGTCTGCTGTCGAGTGGCGGCGTGACTCGCGTCACGCACTGAGCGAGGAGACCTCAGCGCGCGGCGATAGCCGCGATATCCAGCGCATACGCGATTCGTTTCGCGTATGCGTTTTTTTATGCGCGCGCGAAACCGACGCCGATCTCGAACGTAAGCGCTCAGCGAACCCGCTCTTACGGCGCAGAAGCCAGCGAGGTACACCTGGTATTTTCAGCGCACTGAGGAG
>JAYFRU010000022.1:0-15098 GCA_040946965.1 Burkholderia sp.
ACTGCTAACAGAGCCACCCTCGGAGACTGTTGCGCGTAAACGTCAGCATGTCGCGGCCGGATTTATGCAACAACGCCCCGTTCGGGGTGGCGTGGTTGACCAGGTGCGGCAGCACCTGGGCCAGCAGGTTCGAGGCCGTCGACGGATCGACGCCGGCCTTGTTGGCGAGCGAGGTGACGGTGTCCGAGCCGAGCACGTTCTGCAGCGTGTCGGGCGAGATCGGCTGGTTCGCGCCGGTGCCGACCCACGAACCGATCACGTCGCCCACGCCGCCCTGGCGGAACTTCTCGATCAGGCCGTTCAGGCCGCCGGGTTGATTGTTGACGAATTCGAGCGCGGCGGCGAGCAGCGCGCCCTGATTGCCGCCGCCATTCTGGCCGCCTAGCGCGCCAGTCACCATATCGAGCAGACCCATGATTTCTCTCCGATGCCGGGTTTCCACTTCCTGAAACGGCGTCGCGAGGGCGACGCCGGCTTGTGTTCACGGCGTACCGCGCCAGGCGCGGCACGCCGACGGGTCAGGCGCCTGACGCGGCCGATGCGGCCTGACTCTTCTTCGACTTCCTGGGTTTCTTGGCCTTGGGTTCCGAGGCGCCGGCCGTGGCCGCGGCCGGGGCGCTGCCCGCTGCCGCCTTATCCTTCTTCTTCGAGGCGCGGGTCGCCTTGGCAGGCTGCGAGGCCGCTTCGGCGGCGGCCGCGTTCGGCTGGGCCGTGGTTGCCGTGGTGGACGGGGCCGGCGTGTTCGAGGTGGACGGCGTGGTCGCGCTCGGTGCCGGCGTCGGCGTGCCGGTGCTGGTACCGGCCTGGGTCTTGGTGGCGCGCGTGGCCGGTTGGCTCGCCTTGGCGCCGGTCGGGGGCGCCGAGGAGCCGCCGATCGTCAGGCCGGCGGCCTCGAGGTTGGCGACCGACTTCTGCCCTAGCCCCTTGACGCGGCTGGCCAGGTTATCGGCGCTCTTGAACGGGCCGTTCTTGGCGCGTTCGTCGATGATCGCCTTGGATTTCACCGGGCCGAGGCCCTTCACCGATTCCAGTGCGGCCTGGTCGGCGCTATTGACCGCGACGGCGGCCGCCAGGGTGGTGCCCAGCGAGAGTGACAGGGTGAGCAACAGCAGCAGTTTTTTCAGCATGGCAAGGACTCCCCAGTAGAGCGGTCGGACCGCTGTTATGACGGACAGGCGATGATGCGATGTGAATGGCCGATGTCGTGCGATCAAGCATAGGACAAATGCGTACCCTTTTTGAGGCAGCGCGCGCAGTGTTGCGCATCGCGACCGGGGCTGTAAAGGGGGAAAGGGCCGGCGGCGGGCCGTTTTGACCAAGCTTGACGGAAGCCTCGAGTCGGGCGACGGGTTTCCAGCGGAGCTCGGGGGCAGGGATGGCGCAGGCAGCAGGGCGCCTGGCGTAGCCAATCGCGCCGATCGTTGCGCGCGGGCGCATCGGGTTGCGCGGTCGTCGGTGGCCCGGCAGGCCGAAGCCGTCGGGGGCGGCTCGTGCAGCGCTGGCTCGGCCCGCGCTCCGGCCGGTTCAGCCCGCGTCGCGCAGCGGGTGGCGGCTGATGTGGTGCAGATAGAGCACCAGCGCCGCGCCGGCGATCAGCAGGCTCACGAAATTGGCGCTCCAGAAGCCGCGCGCGCCGGTCAGCGCGGCCGGCACCCAGCCGCCGACGTCGAAGCCGAGCAGGTAGCCCCCGTCCACGCCGATGCCCCACAGCGCGACCGCGTAGATCACGGTGGGCACCACGGCCACCTTGTAGGCGCGCAGCACGAAGGCGGTGGTGACCTGGATCGCGTCCACGCAGTGGTAGAACGCGACGATCGTGACCAGCGGCAGGGCGGCGGCCATCACGACCGGATTCGGCGTGTAGGCGCCGATGATGCGCTGGCGCAGCAGCACCACGCAGGCATAGCCGATCGCGGTGATGGCCGCGAAGCTCACGCCGTGCCAGCAGCCTTGCTTCGTCCGGGTGGCCGGCGCCGAGCGAGCGTGCCACCAGGGTCGAGGCGGCGATGCCGATCGACAGCGGCGTCATGTAGAGCACCGCGCCGAGGTTGCCGGCGATCTGGTGGCCGGCCAGCGTGGTGGTGCCGAAATGCGCGATGAACAGCGCCATGAAGGTGTAGGAGGTCACCTCGATCAGGTGGGACAGCCCCATCGGCAGGCCGAGCTTGAGCAGTGCCTTCTGGCGCTCCCAGGTCGGCGTGCAGAAGCGCGCGAAGATGCCCAGCGGCGCGAACACGTTCAGCCGGGCGACCAGCGTGAAGCCGATCAGGGCGAGCCCCCAGTTGATCAGGGTGCTGGCCAGGCCGCAGCCGGGGCCGCCCAGCGCCGGCACGCCGAGCCCGCCGAAGATGAACCAGATGTTGAGCGGGATCTTCAGCGCCAGCGCGCCGATCTGCAGGATCATCGCCAGCTGCGGCTTGCCGGTCGCATTGGTCAGCGCGTTGTAGATGCGGAACATCAGGCTGGCCGGCAGCCCGAAGGACAGGATGCGCAGGTAGTCGACGGTGCGGTCGTGCAGCTCGGGCGGCGTATGCGCGAGGTGCAGCAGCAGGAAGCCCGGTACCGCAGCATCGCCGCCAGCCACATGGTCTGGCGCACTTCCTCGCCGATCTCCTGGAAGCGGCGCGCTCCGTACAGCTGGCCCGCGATCGGCTGCAGCGCCGAGAGGATGCCGGTCAGGCCGATGAAGACCGATACGTGATGGATGAGCCGAGCCCGAGCGCGGCCAGGTCGACGGCCGAGTAGCGGCCCACCATCGCGGTGTCGATCACGCCGAAGGCGATGATCGCGAGCTGGCCGATCAGCACCGGCCAGGCGAGGCCGGCGATACGGCGGACGTCGGCCAACATGCTCAATCCCGCGCGAGGCGGGCGCCGCGTCCCGGATGACGGCGGATCGGCGTCTTGGGCCGCTCGATGCGCTCGTAGAGACGGAAGCGCTCGTCGCGGTCGGCCGCCCGGCGGCCTTCCCAGATCAGCCGCCAGACGTATTCCGACATCGAGCTAGGCTCGCCGTAGTTGGCCGGGTCCTGGCGCAGGATCACGTCGCAATCGTCGGTAAAGGAGAAGTGCATGTCGCCGAAGTAGGCGAAGGTGGCGATCTGCGCATCGCCCAGGCGCACCGGCGAGATGCACTCGTAGTCGGCCGGCAGGTGCGCGGCTATCTGCACCGCCACGTCGCGATAGGTCCGGCTGTAGTTGACGAAGGGTAGCCACAGCGTCATCAGCAGCACCCACATCAGGGTGGTGCCGGCACCCGACAGCACCACGCTGCGCCACAGCACCTTGGGCTGGCGCGAGATCCGCCAGCGCACCAGCGCGAACCAGCACAGCGTGGCGATCAGCGCGCAGGCGAAGGCGAGGATGTTGAAGTGCGATTCGTAGCCGGGCACCAGGCGCGCCAAGTTGCGGGCCAGCGGATGCGGGAAGCCGGTGATCGAGGCGAGCCAGACCAGCCACACGTAGCTGCCGAGGATGGTGAAGCTGAGCACCGCGAACCAGTCGATTGCATTGATCGCGCCGCGCTTGAGGGTGGGCAGCGCGAAGGTGGCGAGCACCGCCAGCGGCGGCAGCAGCAGCATGTAGACGCGATTGGTTTCCTGGCTCTGCAGGATCACCAGCGCGACCAGCGGGGCGGCCACCGCGAGCGGCACGGCGATATGCGGCCGGCGGCGCCAGCCCTTCCAGCTCACCCAGGCCCAGATCGCCAGCGGCCAGGCCGGCCAGGTGAACAGCGGCAGGTTCTTGGCGGCGTAGCGCAGCACCGCAGTCGGCGGGCCCGAGAAACGCATCAGGCTGCCGTGCAGCCACTGGTTGAAGAACCAGTTGGCGTCGTCGGGGTAGAGCGTCAGGGCGGCAAGCGGCCAGAGCGCGAACAGCAGGACGGCGATCGGCACGCCGACCAGCAGCAGATGATGGTGCCGGACCTCGGGCGTGACCAGCATCAGCACGGCGGTGCCGACGATCAGCGCGGCGGCCAGCACCGGATTGCCGGACAACAGCAGCAGGCCGACCGCGATGCCCCACCAGGTGGCGCCGTGCAGCGGCTTGTCGGTCAGCCGCACCAGGCCGTACACCAGCATCGCGATCGAGGCGAACTGGGCCAGCTGCGGGGTGGTTTCATGGCCGCGCTCGGCCAGGCCGAAGCAGGCGAGCAGCACCAGCAGCGCGCCATCGGCCAGCGTGCGGCCATAGTCGCGCGGCTCGGGCTCGCCGCCGAACGCATACTTGAAGGGCTGTACCTCGGGGCGGCGGCCGAGCAGGTAGGCGGTGTACCAGACGAAGGCGCAGGCCACGCAGAACAGGATGCCGGTGGCGATCCGCGAGGCATTGCTGGCCGAGAACCAGGGGCCGAAGCCCTCGATGCCGAGCGCGCCGAGCCAGTAGCCGAGCGGGCCGTCCGAGGTGATGAACTTGCCGACCAGGTTAAGCAGCAGCCAGTCGTGCAGCGAGCCGCCCGCCATCGTCCACATCACCCCGAAGCCAGCGGCATCCTCGTTCTTCCAGGGGTCGCGGGCGAACAGGCCGAAGCTCTCATAGACCAGGCAGAGCGTGAGTAACAGCCAGCGCGGCAGGGCGCGCGTGGCGGAGGCGGTGAGGCGAACGACAGGCTTCATGCAGTGATTGGCTTGTTATGAGTAGGCGCCGGGCGCCGCCGCTGGGCACTGCCGTGTTACGAGCATCCGGCATTGTAGACGTTGCGGGCGGGCGTTGCTGCAAGCCCGGTGCCGCAATCCACGCAGACGAAAAAAGGGCAGCCTGAGCTGCCCTTCTTTCGGTTCGGACCATACAGGCCGGCGTTGCCGCCGGCCCGAGTCTCGCGAGGCTGGCTTACGCCGCAGCCTTGCCATTAGCGCGCGAGCCGAACTTGTTCTTGAACTTCTCGACACGGCCGGCCGTGTCCATGATCTTTTGCTGACCCGTGTAGAACGAGTGCGATTCCGACGAGACTTCGATCTTGGCCAGCGGGTAAGTCTTGCCGTCGAGCTCGATCGTTTCGCGCGTCTGGATGGTCGAGCGCGTCACGAACTTGAAGCCGTTCGACATGTCTTGGAAGACGACTTCGCGGTAATCCGGGTGAATGCCAGGTTTCATGATGTGTCCTGTAATGGAGCGGTAGCCAACCCGCCGCGTCGTCCTGAACCGCGAATGATGCCTAGCGAGCCACTTGCCTAGGGTCGAGATAAAGCGATTATGCCTGAAAATCAGGTGGTTGGCGATTTCCGCGAGCGCCGACCGGATTTGTCGTGTGCTTCAGACGGTCGGCAGGTCCTCCAGCGCACCGGTGCCGGCCGGATCCTGGCGGTAATAGTGCGCGAGCAGCCGGTACAGCTCGGGGAATTCCGCCTCGAAGGCGGTTGGCCTCACGAACAGGGCCTCGCTGCAGACTGCGAAGAACTCGGAAGAGTGGTCGGCCGCATAGGGGTCGATCAGCGAGTTGCGCTCGAAGCGCGTCCAGGCGCGGTCGGGCACCGCGTCGACGCGGTCGCAGAAGCGGTCGTAGGCGTGGTCGAAGACGTTTTCCCAGCGCGTCGCGTCGAGATGCGGCGCATGCAGGCGGCGAAAAAGGGGCGGATGGCCATCGGCCTCGCCGCTGATCATGTCGATCTTGTGCGCGAATTCGTGGATCACCACGTTGTAGGCATCGCTGCCGTCCGACATCTGCACGTCCTCCCAGGACAGGATCACCGGGCCGCCCTGCCAGGCTTCGCCGCTGGCGTCCTGCTCGACCTCGTGGACCACGCCGTCCTGATCCTCGACGGTCTTGCGGATCACGAACTCGCCCGGGTAGACCACCACGCCCACCCAGCCGCGGTAGAGGTCGAGCCCGAGATTGAGCACCGGCAGGCAGGCCTGCGCGGCGATGCCTACCGTCATCGCCTCGGTCAGCTCGAGCTGGTGCGCGGTCGAGAAGGACTTCTCGGCGAGAAAGCAGCTCGTCATCTCGCGCAGGCGAGCCAGGTCGGCGCTCGACAGCGTGGCCAGGAACGGCAGCCGGGCGAGCGTGTCGTCCCAGAGCGCGTCGGGAATAGGGAAACTGCGCAGCGCGCGATCGCGGCGGCGCGTATCGAGCCACCGGGAGAGTCGGGAGAGCATCGGAGCGAGGGGCGTGACGAAACAGGCGCACGGTACCTCAATCGATCGCTTTTTGCCAGGCGGCGATCAGGCCGCCGCAGACGGCCACGCCCGCCACGAACAGGAAGCCGTCGAGCGAGGCGAGGAAGGCGGCCTGGCGCAGGAAGGTCTGGTTCAGCGAGGCGAGTGCCTGTGCTTCGCCCGCCGTGTGGCCGGCGGCCGCGAAACCGCGCGTTAGCGTGTCGAGCGTCTGCGCGAAGATCGGGTTGAGTGGGCTGGCCTGCTCGAACAGGCGCTCGCGGTTCAGGGCGTCGCGATGCTGTTCGAGGATGATCACCGAGGCCGTCGCGAACGACAGCGTCAGTTGCTTGAAGATGTTCTTGAGCCGGTAGCTGTGCGTGTAGTCGTCGAGCGAGAACACGCGGAAGGTCAGGTTCGCCACCGGCAGCACGATGAACAGCAGCAACAGCCCGCGCATCAGCAGCGGCGCGATCAACTGCGCCTCGCCGACCTGGGGTGTCATGCGCGACATCGTGAAGGCGGTGCCGGCCACCAACACGAAACCCGGCACGATGATCCATTTCTTGCGCGTCACGTGCTTCGCGTAGCGCAGGTAGACGAACAGCGCGCTGGCCGCGATCAGCGAGGTGGTGCCGGTCAGGCGCCCGGCGTTTTCGACCGGGATAGCCCAGGCCGGCCTCGAGGAAGCGCGAGCTCAGGTAGCTGAACGAGGTGGTGATGTAGTAGTAGAACACGTAGAGTCGCAGGCCGACCTGGAAGCTGCGCGGGCGGAACGCCGACATGCGCATCAACGGCGAGGGATGGCTCCACTGCTGGCGCGCGAACCAGGCCAGCGCGGCCAAACCAGCGAAGCTGAGCAGGATCAGCGAGGGCGAGGACAGGAACAGCTGATAGCGCACCTGATGCATCACGATCTGCAGGGCCGCCTGCGCGAAGGCGAACATCACGTAGGGCCAGATGTGGCTGTTGGTTCGTTCCTCGGGCGGCGCGTGGCCGCTGTCGGGCAGCGCGCCGTAGGCGAGTGTCGAGAACAGCAGGGCGGGCGGCACGGTGCAGGCGAACAGCGCGCGCCAGGTGAAATGCGCCACCAGCTCGCCGCCGACGATGGGCGCGAGCGAGGTGCCGAGCAGCAGCATGATCAGGAAGGCGCGCGTCGGGCGCGGCCGCTGCGGCGGCGCGTAGGTGATCTGGATCAGGATGCGGCAGGCGCCCATCATCGGACCGATGAAGTAACCCTGGAGGCCGCGCGCGAAGGCCAGCTGCAGCGAGGTGTCGGCCGCAGTGGCGGCGAGTGCGCCGAGCGCGTAGAACAGCATGCAGCCGCTGACGTAGCGGCGGTGTCCGACGCGGTCGATCCACCATTGCTGCTGGAGGATGCCGAGTACGGCCGTCATCGCGTAGGCGCAGTTCGTCGGGCGAGGCGTTGATGCCGCCCGCGATATGGCTGGCGAAGAACGAGAAGATCGCGTTGTCGAAATAGTCGAGGCCGGTGACCAATGCGACCACCCAGGGAAACAGCTCGCCGCGCAGCGTCTCGATGCGCCAGAACGAGGGGCGGGGCACCACGCGATTCATGGGCGCGGCTTGCTGGGGCGGCCCTCGGGTTGCGCCTGTTTCGCTGCGGCCTGGCGTTTCGCGATCAGTTCCTCGGGATTGTCGCCGGCGATCCGCTCGTCGAGCCGTGCGACCTGCGCGGCCAGCTCGGCGTGGATGTCGCGCAGCGAGGCCTCGGAGTAACGCCGCCGTCCGCCGCTCTCGCCGGCCGGTTCCAGCGGCCGTTTCAGCATCTCGGTGATGCCGTGCAGCGAGAAGCCGATCGCGCGCAGTCGCAGGATGCGCGCGAAACGATCGAGGTCGGCCTCGTCGTAGAGACGGTAGCGGCCCTTGCTGCGGCTCGGCTTGACGAGCCCGCGTTCCTCGTAGTACTTCAGCGTGCGCGGCGTGACGCCGAGGCGTTCGGCGGCATCGCGCACGGTCAGCAGGCCGGGGTCGGAGGAACGTGGCATCGGCTGGAGGGAGTCGAACGGAATGCGGTCGATTCTAGATCAATGTGTACGTTCACGTACACATTGGAATGCGCAATGGTCCGCTGCGCCGGCTGGAACAGCGCGTGGGAGAAGGACGCAAAAAAGCCGCCCCTGGGGGCGGCTTCTCCTGGTGCCGGCGCGACGGCCGGCGGTGGCGGGGCGTCAGCCGCCGCGGCGCATCAGGTCGAAGAACTCCGAATTGCTCTTGGTCTGGCGGATCTTGTCGAGCAGGAATTCCATCGCCTCGACTTCGTCCATGTCGTGGATGAACTTGCGCAGCACCCAGACCTTCTGGAGGATGTCCGGCTTGATCAGCATTTCCTCGCGGCGCGTGCCCGACTTGTTCAGGTTGATCGACGGATAGACGCGTTTTTCCGCGAGACGGCGCTCGAGGTGAACTTCCATGTTGCCGGTGCCCTTGAACTCTTCGTAGATCACGTCGTCCATGCGGCTGCCGGTTTCGATCAGGGCAGTGCCGATGATGGTCAGCGAACCGCCTTCCTCGATGTTGCGCGCCGCGCCGAAGAAGCGCTTCGGGCGCTGCAGCGCGTTGGCGTCGACACCGCCCGTGAGCACCTTGCCCGAGGCCGGGATCACGGTGTTGTAGGCACGTGCCAGGCGCGTGATCGAGTCCAGCAGGATCACCACGTCGTGCTTCATTTCGACCAGGCGCTTGGCCTTCTCGATCACCATTTCGGCGACCTGCACGTGACGCGTGGCCGGTTCGTCGAAGGTCGAGGCGATCACTTCGCCCGCCACCGAACGCTGCATTTCGGTCACTTCCTCGGGACGCTCGTCGATCAGCAGCACGAACAGGATCACGTCCGGGTGGTTCTGCTTGATGGCGTGCGCGATGTGCTGGAGCATGACCGTCTTGCCCGACTTCGGCGAGGCCACCAGCAGGCCGCGCTGGCCCTTGCCGATCGGCGCGATCATGTCGATGATGCGGCCCGTGACGTTTTCCTCGCCGCGCATTTCGCGCTCGAGCGACAGCGGCTTGTTCGGATGCAGCGGCGTGAGGTTCTCGAACATGATCTTGTGTTTCGAGGCCTCGGGCGGCTGCCCGTTTACCTTGTCGACCTTCACCAGCGCGAAATAGCGCTCGCCGTCCTTCGGCGTGCGCACTTCACCTTCGATGGTGTCGCCGGTGTGCAGGTTGAAGCGGCGGATCTGCGATGGGCTGATGTAGATGTCGTCCGTGCTCGCGAGGTAGGACATTTCCGGCGAGCGCAGGAAGCCGAAGCCGTCCGGCAGCACTTCGAGCGTGCCGTCGCCGAAGATCGTCTCTCCCGTCTTGGCGCGCTTTTTTAGAATGGCGAACATCAACTCTTGCTTGCGCAGGCGGTTCGCGTTTTCGATCTCCAGGCCATTGGCCATTTCGATCAATTCGGAGACGTGCAGAGACTTGAGCTCGGATAAATGCATACGGAGAACCCGCCAGGGAGGAGATGCTACGAAAGATATAGGGAGGAGGGCGAGCGGAATCGCTCTGAGACTTTTGCGTCGGATGGCGACGTCGAATTAAATTCTAGCACACGCCGATTCGGGCTTGCCTTGCCGTTCGGCGCTTGTACAAAAAGCCTGTTGCCGGCTGGCAACAGGCTTTTTGCGGCAATACGGATTTTACAGGTGGCTGTCGAGGAAGGCCGTCAGCTGCGACTTGGACAGCGCGCCGACCTTCTGGGCGGCGACCACGCCGTTCTTGAACAGGATCAGCGTCGGGATGCCACGCACGCCGAACTTGGCCGGGGTGGCCGTATTGTCGTCGACATTGATCTTCGCGATCTGCAGCTTGTCGCTGTAGTCCCGCGAGACTTCGTCGAGAATCGGCGCGATCATCTTGCAGGGGCCGCACCATTCCGCCCAGAAATCGAGCAGCACGGGCTTGTCGGATCTGACGACGTCCTGTTCGAACGATGCGTCGCTGATGTGTTTGATCTGTTCGCTCATTTGGTCAATACCTCATTCGTTTCGGGGACTGCCTGCGCTCGCCGGTCTTTGTACCGGCTGCCGGTTCAGGCAGCTCCGCCCTGCGGAAACCGGCGGCGTGAAGCGCTGCAAACCGTGGCTCGCGGGTCACTCGGGCGTCATATTAGCCTAAATTGCTATCCACCGTTGGCGGCGATAGTATACGCTTCGCGAGTAGGGCTGTCGGCCCTTCCCGGCGACAGGAACAAGATGGGGCACGCGCGTCGGAATACAAGGGCGGCGCGGATGGCGGCGCTCGTCGAGGTAATGCCGTGTAATGCGGGCAGGAATGAATGGCAGTGAGCAGTGCCGCGTATCGGAAGCCGCGTTTCCTGCTTGTCATTCTTCTGATTATCGAAATTGGCCGAATGCCTGAATCCCGCTCATGAATTGTCTCTTCTCCTTCCGCGCGTCGCGCGACAGAAGACACGAATCGCGCGGCCGGCGCGGTGCATCGCGATGCGTACGATAAATCGGTCGCGTTCAGTATGGAGCGGTGATAGAATACGCCATGACGGGCCTCCTCGCATGGTGGGGCGGTAAACCTGGTCAGGTCGGGAACGAAGCAGCCACAGCTGTTTTCCGCCAGTGCCGAGGGTCAGGCTCGTCACCTTCCCCTTTCTTCCTGTTCGATCAGCTGCCGACGCAGCGTGTTCGCCTACTTCAGATTACGATTGCCTTGCCTGTCCGCCACGTTTCGCATGGCCGTCGCGCGCATGCCGTTCGTCCTGGCGCGAGTTCGCATGGCGATGGTTCCGATCGCCGGCTACCTGTCGGCGACGCCATACGTTACTGATACAATTTCCCGATGACCTATCAAGTTCTCGCACGCAAGTGGCGTCCGAAGGATTTCGCTTCGCTCGTCGGCCAGGAGCACGTCGTCAGGGCGCTCACGCACGCGCTCGACGGCGGGCGTTTGCATCACGCCTATCTGTTTACCGGTACGCGCGGCGTCGGCAAGACGACGCTGTCCCGGATCTTCGCCAAGGCGCTCAATTGCGAGACGGGCGTGACCTCGCAGCCCTGCGGCGTCTGCCGTGCCTGCCGTGAAATCGACGAGGGCCGTTTCGTCGATTACGTCGAAATGGACGCGGCGAGCAATCGCGGCGTCGACGAAATGGCCGCGCTGCTCGAACGCGCCGTGTACGCGCCCGTCGATGCGCGCTTCAAGGTCTACATGATCGACGAAGTGCACATGCTGACGAACTACGCGTTCAACGCGATGCTCAAAACGCTGGAAGAGCCGCCGCCGCACGTCAAGTTCATCCTCGCCACCACCGATCCGCAGAAGATTCCCGTCACCGTGCTGTCGCGCTGTCTTCAATTTAACCTGAAGCAGATGCCGGCCGGGCATATCGTCATGCACCTCGAGCGGATCCTCGGCGAGGAGCAGGTCGCATTCGAGCCGCAGGCGCTGCGGCTGCTCGCGCGTGCCGCGCAGGGCAGCATGCGCGATGCGCTGTCGCTGACCGACCAGGCGATCGCCTATTCGGCCAACGAGGTGACCGAGGCAGCCGTGTCGGGCATGCTCGGCGCGCTCGACCAGACCTACATGGTGCGTCTGCTGGATGCGATCACGGCAGCGGATGGGCCCGAAATCCTGGCGATCGCCGATGAAATGGCGCTGCGCAGCCTGTCGTTCTCGACGGCCCTGCAGGATCTGGCCGGCCTGCTGCATCGGATCGCCTGGGCGCAGTTCGCGCCGGCCTCGGTGCTCGACGAGTGGCCGGAGGCTGCCGACCTGCATCGCTTCGCGGACCTGTTGAGCCCCGAGCAGGTGCAGCTCTATTACCAGATCGCGACGGTCGGGCGCGGCGAGATGGGCCTCGCACCCGACGAATATGCTGGCTTCACCATGACCTTGCTGCGCATGCTGGCCTTTGAGCCGGCCGGGCCGGGCGGGGCGGTGCCGGGTGTGTCGCCGGCGGTGGCAGGCAGTCGGGGCGCGACGGCACCGGTCGGTGCGGCCGCGCCGCTGCGAGCAGCCGCTGCGGCGAGTGCCGCGATCGTGGCGCCCGCGATTGAGACGAAGCCGCCGGCCAAGCCGACGGCTTCTTCGGTTTCGCCAGCCGCCACGGCGCAGCCGAAGCCGTCAGTACCCGACATCCCTGCCGTGCCGGCCGAAGCCGTTGCGCCGAGCAAGCCGGTGCCGAGCGCCGTGCCGGCAAGTAAGCCGCTTGCCGAGCCCGAGCCGGAATCGGTCGATACCGCAGCTTCCGTCGCATCGAGTCGGGCAGAGGCGGTGGTGGTTGCCGCCGAGGCTCCTGCCACATCCGAGCCGACGGCGCTCGAGCCTGTCGAGCCGGAACCCGAGCCCGAGGCACGAGCCGAACCGGTCGAACCTGCCGTCGATCCCGCCGCCGCACCGGCTGTAAGCCAGCCGGCTGCGCCAGCCGTTGCGGCCGAGCGCCCTGCGCCGGCACGTGCCGGTGGTGGTGCGGCAGCCGCGCTGGACGTGCTGCGCAGCCGTGGCATGCGCGTGTCCTCCGCCTCGGATCGCGAGCGTGCCGTCGCCGCGCCGAAACCGGCCGCACCGGCGGTGCCCAAGGCCACCGCGCCCGCGCCGCAGGTGAACGTGCCGACGCCGCGTGCGCGTCCCGCGCCGGCCGCCTCGGTGTCGCCGCCAGCCGGCTCGTCGCCGAATCTCTCGGCGCCGCCGCCCTGGGACGACATCCCGCCTGACGATTACCTGACGATGTCGGCCGACGACAATTACGGTCCGCCGCCCGACGACGGCTACCTTCCCGTCTTCGACAGCGGCCCCGACGACGTGCGCGTGGCCCCGCAGCCGGCACCCGCGCCGGTCGACACGCGGCCGCTGCCGCCTGCCGTGCCGCTCGATGCGATCGGCTACCAGGGCGAATGGCCCCAACTGGCCGCGAGCCTGCCGCTCAAGGGCGTCGCCTACCAACTCGCCTTCAACAGCGAACTGACCTCGCTCGAGGGCGGTGCACTGAAACTGACGGTGCCGGTGCCGCAGTACGCCGATGCCGCGCAGGTCGCCAAGCTGAAGGCGGCGCTCGCCGAGGCGCTCGGCAAGCCGGTGGAATTGAGCGTCGAGGTCGGCCCGGCGCGCCGCACCGCGGCCGCGCTTGACGCGGTCGAGCGCGCCAGGCGCCAGCGCCAGGCCGAGCAGGAGATCGGCGCCGATCCTTTCGTCCAGCAACTGATCCGCGATTTCGGCGCGCGCATCGTCGAGGGCTCGGTGAAGCCGGTTGCCGCCGACGGCGCCGGCTGTGCGCCCACGCTGCACTGATCGCGCACAGCCCATTCCCTAATCCCGGAACCGGCGCTAAGATCGCGCCGGTCTCACACGAACACCAAGGAGCACGTCCATGATGAAAGGGCAACTCGCCGGGCTGATGAAGCAGGCCCAGCAGATGCAGGAAAACATGAAGAAAATGCAGGAGCAGCTCGCCCTCATCGAAGTCGAAGGCCAGTCGGGCGCCGGGCTCGTGAAGGTCACCATGACCTGCAAGAACGAGGTGCGGCGCGTGGCGATCGACCCGAGCCTGCTCGCGGACGACAAGGACATGCTCGAGGACCTGGTCGCGGCGTCGTTCAACGACGCGGTCCGCAAGGCCGAGGCCACCTCGCAGGAAAAGATGAGCGGCATGACCTCCGGCCTGCCGCTGCCGCCGGGCTTCAAGCTGCCGTTCTGAGGCGGCGTTCCACTTCGACTGGTACCGCATGAAGCAGCCGTCCGCCCTGTCCGCCCTTGTCGAGGCGCTGCGCGTGCTGCCCGGCGTCGGGCCGAAATCCGCGCAACGGATGGCGTACCACCTGATGCAGCACGATCGGGAGGGCGCCGAGAAGCTCGGCCGCTCGCTGCTGTTCGCCACCGAGCACCTGCAGCACTGCGGGAAGTGCAATACCTTCACCGAGTCGCGCATCTGCGAGGTCTGCAGCGATGCCGAACGCGATCCGAGCCTGCTGTGCGTGGTCGAGACGCCGGCGGACCAGATCATGCTCGAGCAGACGCTCACCTATCGCGGCCTCTATTTCGTGCTGATGGGGCGGCTCAGTCCGCTCGACGGCATCGGTCCCAAGGAAATCCATTTCGACCGGCTGGTGCGCCGCGCCTCGGACGGCATCGTCAAGGAGGTCGTGCTCGCGACCAACTTCACGAACGAGGGCGAGGCGACCGCCCATTACCTCGGGCAGATCCTCAAGGCGCGCGGCCTTTCCGCCACGCGGCTCGCGCGTGGCGTGCCGGTCGGCGGCGAACTCGAATACGTCGACGCGGGCACCATCGCCCGCGCGATGCTCGACCGCCGCTCGATGTAAGCCCAACGCGGCGCACGCCGCTCCGGAGATTCCACAGATGAGCTCTATCCCAGGCCCGCTCGCGGGCGTCAAGGTGCTCGAGTTCGGCACGCTGATCGCGGGACCGTTCGCGGCCCGCCTGTTCGCCGAATTCGGCGCCGACGTGATCAAGGTCGAGGATCCCAACGGCGGCGATCCGCTGCGCAAGTGGCGCAAGCTCTATCCCGAGGCGGGCGACACCTCGCTCTGGTGGTCGGTGCAGGCGCGTAACAAGAAATCGGTTACGCTCAACCTGAAGACCGAGGAGGGCCGGCGTATCGCGCAGCAGCTCGCCTCGCAGGCGGACATCGTGATCGAGAATTTCCGGCTGGGCCTGCTCGAGAAGCTCGGCCTCGGCTACGAGGTGCTGTCGGCCGACAATCCCGGCCTGGTGATGGTGCGCCTGTCGGGATATGGCCAGAGCGGCCCGTACCGCGATCGTCCCGGCTTCGGCGCGATCGCCGAATCGATGGGCGGGCTGCGCCATATCACCGGCTACCCGGAACTGCCGCCGCCGCGCATCGGCATCTCGATCGGCGATTCGATCGCGGCGCTGCACGGCGTGATCGGCGCGATGATGGCGCTGCACCATCGCAACATGAACGGCGGCAAGGGGCAGGTGGTCGGTAAGCGCTCAGCGAACCCGCTCTTACGGCGCAGAAGCCAGCGAGGTACACCTGGTATTTTCAGCGCACTGAGGAGG
>JAYFRU010000023.1:0-14841 GCA_040946965.1 Burkholderia sp.
CCACCATTCAGCGCTTCATCGCCGATGCGGCCCACCAGATGCGCACCCCGCTCGCGCGCCTGGATGCGCAGATCGAGATGCTCAGCAACGAGTCCGACGCCGCACGCCAGCGCGCGCGGCTCGAAACGCTGCGCTCGACCTGTTCCGACGTGGGGCGCTTGACGGGGCAGTTGCTCAATCACGCGATGGTGATACATCGCACCGAGGTCGTGCCGCTGCAGCCGGTCGACCTCGTGGCGCTGGCCAAGGAGGTGCTGGGCCGCACGATTCCGCTCGCCGACGAGCGAGACGTGCAGGTGTCGCTCGACATGCGGCTCGCCGATGCGACGATCGACGGCGACGCGATCAGCCTTCAGGAAGCGCTCTCGAACGTGCTGCACAATGCCTTGCATCACGGCGTGGCGAGTCAGATCGTCGTGACCATCGACGGCACGGTCGACAAGCTGACTCTGACCGTGACCGACAACGGCGCGGGCATTCCGCGCGAGCACTGGGACGCGGTGATGCGCCCGTTCGTGCGCCTCGACGGCAATGGAGCCGAGCGACGCGACGGCTCGGGGCTGGGTCTCGCGATCGTGAAGGAGGTGATGGACGCGCACGGCGGACAGGTGTCGTTCGCGGCGGCGGAGGCTGGTGGTTTTGCCGTGCTGCTGGTGTTCCCGCGCAGCGCGGCGGTGCCGAGATGAAAGCGCAGCTCTTCGAGGAGCCGAAATGATCCAGCACGCGGTGGTGATCGTGGGTGCCGGCCCAACGGGCTTGATGCTGGCGGGCGAGCTGGCGTTGGCGAAGGTCGACGTCGCGATCGTCGAACGACGCGCGAGCCAGGAACTCGCGGGCATGCGCGCGGGCGGCCTGCACGCTCGGACCATCGAGCTCTTCGACCAACGCGGGATTGTCGACCGTTTCCTGGTCGAAGGCACCAAGGCGCAGGTGGCGCGCTTTGCCGGCGCCACGCTCGATATCAGCGATTTTCCAACCCGTCACAACTATGGGCTTGCGCTTTGGCAAAGCCATATCGAGCGGCTCCTCGCGCAATGGGTGGCCGAGCAGAACGTGCCGATCTATCGCGGGCACGAAGTGACGGGTGCCGTGCAAAACGAGGCAGGTGTCGATCTCGACGTTTCCGGCGGAATGTCGATGCGGGCGCAGTACGTCGTCGGATGCGACGGCGGGCGCAGCGTGATCCGCAAGGCGGCCGGCATCGCGTTTCCCGGCTCGGAGCCGACCATCAGCAATCTGATCGCGGAAGCCGAAATGCGCGACGAGCCGCGCTTGGGCATATTCCGCGATTCGATCGGCACGCATTCGATCAGCCGGATCGACGACAGCGGCCGAGTGAGGATACTGGTCACGGAACCGCAATTGTCGAACGCGAGGGAGCCTGAGCTTCAGGACCTGAAGGCGGCGCTCGTCGCCGCGTACGGCACGGATTATGGCGTGCACGGGCTGACTTGGCTGTCGCGCTTCAGCGACGCCATCCGGCAGGCAGCCGAGTATCGCCGCGGTCGTTTTCTGGTAGCGGGGGATGCCGCGCATGTGCATCCGCCGGATGGCGGGCAGGGTTTGCAGATCGGGATCCAGGACGCGGTGAATCTCGGGTGGAAGCTTGCCAGGGTGGTTCATCGCACTTCGCCTGAAAGCCTGCTCGATACTTATCACGCGGAGCGCCATTCCGTCGCCGCTCGCGTGCTGCGCAATGCGATGGGATCGATCGTGCTGCGGCGCGAGGATGATCGCACCAGGGCGCTGCGCGATATCTTCTCCGAACTCCTGGCGATGGACGAACCGCGCAAGCGATTCGCCGCGATGATGTCGGGGCTGGATGTTCACCACGATTTCGGCGATGGGCATCCGCTGCTCGGCCGGCGCATGCCTGATCTCGATCTGGTTTGTGCGGGACAGACGTTGCGTGTGTTCGCGTTGCTGAAGGACGCGCGACCGCTGCTGATCAATTTCTGCGCGCCGAGCCGCTTGGATGATGTGGTGCTGGCCGACGAGGTGCGCTTGGTCGAGGCGACCTGCGATGGCGTGTGGGAGTTGCCCGCGCTGGGTATGGTGAGTGCTCCCGAAGCCGTGTTGATCCGCCCGGATGGATATGTGGCGTGGGTTGGCGAACAGGGAAGTGCGGGCCTCGCCGAAGCACTGAGGAAATGGTTCGGCTAGGCTATGTAGCCGAGCATTGATCCACAAAGCATGGAGGACAATTACGATGTCTGAGTCCGATCTTTCCGAAACCTACCGCGCCTACCTCGCCTGCCTGAACCAGCAGGACTGGTCGCGTCTGGGCATGTTCGTCGGCGACGAGGTGATCCACAACGGCCGGCGTATCGGTCTGTCCGGTTATCGCGAGATGCTCGAGCGAGACTTCCGCGAAATTCCAGATTTGCACTTCGACATTCAACTGCTCGTTTGCGAGCCGCCTCGTGTTGCCAGCCGCCTGCATTTCGACTGCTCGCCGGTCGGCACGTTCCTCGGCCTGCCCGTGCATGGCAGGCGCGTCAGCTTCACTGAAAACGTCTTCTACGAATTCCACGATGGCAGGATCCAGCAGGTCTGGTCGATCGTCGACAAGGCAGCGATCGAGCGGCAGTTATAAGCGTATCCCCATAAAAAAGGGCGGCCGAAGCCGCCCAATCACTCGAAACCCGCTACCAACGGGTCAATCGCTGTTTTACCGTGATGCTCAGTTGGTCGACAGCGTCAGCGTGTTCGTCAGGTCGCCCATCGCCGCGCCGCCGTTCTTCACCAGCGCGTCGTCACGCTGCTTCAGGCCGTCGAGCTTCGGCAGGTTGTAGCGGCGCGTGATGAAGCGCAGGATCGACGCGGTGTCGTATTGCGTGTGGTCGACGAAACCCTTCTTCGCGTACGGCGACACCACCAGTGCCGGAATCCGCGTGCCCGGGCCCCAGCGGTCGCCCTTCGGCGGCGCGACGTGATCCCAGAAGCCGCCGTTTTCGTCATAGGTCACGACCACCACCATGTTGTTCCACTGCGGGCTCTTTTGCAGGTGCGAGATGACGTCGGCGATGTGCGTGTCGCCCGAGGCCACGTCGGTGTAGCCGGCGTGCTCGTTCAGGTTGCCCTGCGGCTTGTAGA
Source organism: Burkholderia sp. (assembly GCA_040946965.1). GTDB lineage: Bacteria > Pseudomonadota > Gammaproteobacteria > Burkholderiales > Burkholderiaceae > Burkholderia. The sequence continues at coordinate 3,097 of JAYFRU010000023.1, forward strand.
AGCTCACCGCCGGCAGCGTGCCCGCGTCGATCGCCTTGATGAACTCCGAGCCGTTCAGGCCGCCGTCGAGCACGTGCGTGGCGCGTGCCGTGGTGCCCGGGGCCAGGTTCTTGAAGTAGTTGAACGGCTGGTGGTGGTACTGGAAGTTCGCCTTGGTCAGCGTGGTGCCGTCGGCCGCGGCTGCCGGCGTGCCGCCTTGCGAGGCCGTCAGTGCCGCGCCGAATGCGCCGCCGTACCAGGCCCACGAGACGTTCGCGGCATTCAGCAGATCGCCGATGTTGGTGGCGGTCTGCGGCGGCAGGGTGGTGGCCACCGTCGGGTCGGCCGCCAGCGGATCCGTGCTCGGCGCCTTGTTGCCGCTCGGCTGATACGGCGGCTGCATGGTGTTGACCGCGAAGAAGTCCGGCGTCAGGTTGCCCGAGTTGACGAACTTCGGCGCGCCATTGAGCGCCGAGGCCGGCGAGTTGGCGGTGTCGACCGTCAGCGAGACGCCATCGGCGTTCACCGCCGAGATCGACTTGGAGGCCGGCTGGTGTTCGCGTTCGCGTAGAACGGTGCGCAGGCGCAGATCAGGTACTGGTGGTTCAGGAACGAGCCGCCGAACGCGCCCATGAAGAAGTTGTCGGCCAGCGTGTATTGCTGCGCGATCTTCCAGAGCGGCAGCTTCGACGAATCGGTGTTGTAGTGGCCCATCACCAGGCCGCCCGAATCCGCCCAGGCCGCGAACATGTTGTTCTTGCCGCCGTTGATCTGCATCTGGTTCTCGTAGAACCGGTGGTACAGGTCGCGCGTCGTCACGTTCAGCGCGGTGTTGAAGCCGGCCGGGTCGTCGATCGCGAAGGGCGCGTTCGGCAGGTTTGCCGTCATCGCTTCCGTCACGGCCGGCGTCACGCCGGCGGCGGTCAGGCCGCCCCAGATCTTCGGCAGCGTGGCGAGCGTGGTGCCGTCGCGGTCGAGCTGGACTGCATCGGAGGCCTTCACGTTGGCCGTGCCGCTCGCGCCGGGGAAGGCGCCGTAGAGGTTGTCGAAGCTGCGGTTTTCCGCGTAGATCACGACGATGTTCTTCACCGACGACAGCGTCTGCGCGGCAGGCGGCGTGGTGGTGTTGCCGCCGGACGGCGCGGTCGTGACGTCGTCGCCGCCGCAGCCTGCGAGGAAGGCTGCTGCTGCGAGCGCGATGGGCGTTACGCGGGTCAAAATTTTCTTCATCTTGTCTCTCTAGTCGCACATGTACCGTAGGAACCGGCTGATCCCCCGTACAACGAATGACAGCCAATTGATCGGATTATGTAAGTGACATTTGACAGCGAAATGTAGTGCAGCTTTCGTTTTCCTATCGATTCATGGTCACGGAATTGACATCTGACTGACATACGCTCGCGCCTTCCTTTCTTGTCTTTCGGATCGACATGCGCAGCCTGCACGAAGACCTCGCCCGGCCCCGGCCGGCTCGCCACCCCTTCACTGTCCGTGCGGTCGCGATCGTCTCGGTGGTGCTCGCCAGTCTGTTGAGCGCCTGCGATTCGCGCGCGCCGCAAGCGTCAGGCGGCCAGGCAGCCGCCGCATCGGCCACCTCGCAACCGGCAGCGCAGGCCGGCGCATCGCAAGCCGCCGGCAACGAGATCGTGGTCGCGAACCAGCCGCAGACGCGTGCGCAGGTCTATGCCGCTGTCAAGAAAATGACAGCACTGGGTAAGCAGATGTTTTTCGATCCGGCGCTCTCGGGTTCCGGAAAGCTTGCATGCGCCTCCTGTCACAGTCCCGATCATGCTTTCGGTTCGCCTAACGGCCTGTCGGTGCAACTGGGCGGCGACGATCTCCATCAGCAGGGTTTCCGCGCCGTGCCGACGCTGATGTACCTGCAGAAGGTGCCGCCCTTCACGCGGCACTTCCACGATTCGGACGAGGAGGGCGACGAGAGCGTCGATGCGGGCCCCACGGGCGGCCTGACCTGGGACGGCCGGGTCGATCGCGGCGAGCAGCAGGCGCGCATTCCGCTGACCACCCGCTTCGAGATGAACAGCACGCCGGCCAAGGTGGCCAGCGCGGTGCGTGCGGCGCCCTATCTCGCGGATTTCCGCGCGACCTTCGGCGACAAGGTGCTGGCCGACGACATGGCCGCCTTCAACGCGGTGCTGCAGGCGCTGGGCACCTACGAGCAGACGCCCGAGGTGTTCACGCCCTACACCAGCAAGTACGACGCCTTCCTCGACCACAAGGCCACGCTGACGGCCGCCGAGATGCGCGGCCTCGAGTTGTTCAACGACGAGCGCAAGGGCAATTGCGCGAGCTGCCACATCAGCCAGCGCGCGCTGGACGGCTCGCCGCCGCAGTTCAGCGATTTCGGCCTGATCGCGCTGGGCGTGCCGCGCAATCGCGAGCTGGCGGTGAACAAGGATCCGAAGTTCCACGATCTCGGCGCCTGCGGGCCGGAGCGCCAGGACCTGAAGGGCGAGGACGAGTTTTGCGGCATCTTCCGCACGCCGACGCTGCGCAACGTGGTGCTGAAGAAAGCCTTCTTCCACAACGGCATCTATCACTCGCTCGACGAGGTGATGCGCTTCTACGTGCAGCGCGATACCAATCCCGAGCGCTTCTATCCGGTGCGCCACGGCGTGGTGCAGAAGTACGACGATCTGCCGAAACGCTACTGGGCCAACATCAATACCGATCCGCCCTTCGATCGCAAGAAGGGCGAGAAGCCGGCGCTCGACGAGGCCGAGATCCAGGACGTGATCGCCTTCCTGCACACGCTCACGGACGGCTACCGGCCCGACGCGCAGCAGCAGAAGGTGGCGGCTCGCTGAGCCTGGGTGGGGTGGGAGGGCATGATATGCTCGCCGACGGGATGTGCGTGCAGCAGTCATTCTGGCGCATCCCGTCCGGCAATCCCATTCCAAGGAGAACTAGACGATGCGGGCATCTCTCCCGAACGTGGCACGCGCGCTGGCCGGCGCCGTGCTCGTCGCCACCGCGCTGGGCGCGCAGGCGCAGAGCAACCTGAACTTCCTGAGCGATACGCCGATGGCGTATTTCAGCAAGGCCGATCGCGCCTCGCTGACCAAGGCCGTCTACCAGGCCCGTGACGAGGGCAAGGACGGCGAAACCACCACCTGGAGCAACGACGGCCACGGCACGCCGATCGAGGCGAAGCTCACGCCCACCACCGCCGAGCAGGACGGCCGCAGCTGCCGTGAAATCGCCGTCGAGATCAATGCCAAGGGCCAGTCGATGACGCTGCGTCCGCGCTATTGCAAGACGGCGGCGGGCAACTGGCAATTCCAGAAGCGTTGACGACGATGGCCGGCAGGCGGCCATCGTACGCCCCGCGCGTGCTGTCGTGCGGGGTCGTGCTGCTCGACCCGCAAGGGCGGCTGTTGCTTGCGCACGCAACCGAGACGACGCACTGGGACATCCCCAAAGGGCATCACGATCCAGGCGAATCGGAGCGCGAGGCGGCCCTGCGCGAGTTGTTCGAGGAAACCGGCATCGCGCTGGCAGCCGAGCGGCTGGTCGACCTGGGCCGCTTTCTCTACCGTCCCGACAAGGATCTCTATCTGTTCGCGGCGCGCCTGCGTGCCGACGAAACCGATCTCTCCCACTGCATCTGCACCTCGATGTTCCCTAGCCGCACCACCGGCGCGTCGATCCCGGAGATGGACGCGTTCCGCTGGGTCGTGCTGGACGAGGTCAGGCAGTACGCGAGCCGCAGCCTGGCGAAGGTGTTCGCCACCACGCTGTCGCTGGCGGATCTGCACCGGGATTTGCCGGGCTGAGACTTCCGGCGAAGTGCTTCGCGCTACCGGACCGAAGGCAAAAAAATACCCGGGCTGAGCCGGGTATTTTTCATTATCCAACGCGCTGGAGCGCTTACTTCCCGCCCCAACTGTCGCGCAGCGGCACGATCCGGTTGAACACCGGCTTGCCCAGCGTCGAATCGTAGCGATCGGCCACGAAGTAGCCGTGACGCTCGAACTGGTAGCGTGCCTCGGGTGCCGCGTTTTCGGCGCCCGGCTCCAGGTAGGCCTGCACGATCTTCTTCGAGTCGGGGTTCAGCGCCTCGAGATAGTTGCGTCCGCCCGCATCGGGATGGGCTTCGCGGAACAGGCGGTCGTAGATCCGCACCTCGGCCGGCACGGCCTCGGCGGCGCTGAGCCAGTGGATGTTGCCCTTGACCTTGTAGTTGTTCGCGCCTTCGGTGCCCGAGCGGCTGTCCGGGAAGTAGTTGCAATGCACGGCGGTGCCCTTGCCTTGCTCGTCCTTGTCGAAGCCCGTGCACTCGATCACGTAGCCGTAGCGCAGCCGCACCTTGTTGCCCGGGAACAGGCGGAAATAGCCCTTGGGCGGCACTTCCTGGAAGTCCTCGCGCTCGATCCACAGCTCGCGCGAGATCGGGAAGGTCCGCAGGCCGCGTTCCGGATGATGCGGATGCACGGGCGCCGTGCAGGCCTCGGTCTGGCCTTCGGGGTAGTTGTCGATCACCAGCTTGAGCGGGTCGAGCACGGCCACGGTGCGCGGTGCCTTCTCGTCCAGGTCGTCGCGCAGCGCGCCCTCCAGCACGCCCATGTCGATCCAGGAATCGACCTTGGTCACGCCGATGCGCTCGCAGAACAGAAGCAGGCTCTCGGGCGTGAAGCCGCGGCGGCGGATGCCGACGATGGTCGGCATCCGCGGATCGTCCCAGCCGTCCACGTGGTTCTCGGTCACCAGTTGCAGCAGCTTGCGCTTGCTGGTGATCGCGTAGGTCAGGTTCAGGCGCGAGAATTCGATCTGTTGCGGCAGCGGACGCGTGAACACGCCGGCCTCGGCCAGTTCGTTCAGCACCCAGTCGTAGAGCGGGCGGTGATCCTCGAATTCGAGCGTGCACAGCGAATGCGTGATGCCTTCCAGCGCGTCCGAGATGCAGTGCGTGTAGTCGTACATCGGATAGATGCACCACTTGTCGCCCGTGCGGTAATGATGCGCGTAGCGGATCCGGTAGATCACCGGGTCGCGCAGGTTGAAGTTCGGCGAAGCCATGTCGATCTTCGCGCGCAGCATATGGGTGCCCTCGGGGAATTCGCCGGCTTTCATGCGGCGCAGCAGGTCGAGGTTCTCCTCGACCGAGCGCTCGCGGAACGGCGAGTTCGTGCCGGGCTCGGTGGCCGAGCCGCGGTTGGCGCGCATCTCCTCGGCGTTCTGGCTGTCCACATAGGCCTTGCCGCGCGTGATCAGCAGCTCGGCGTACTCGTAGAGCTTGTCGTAATAGTCGCTGGCGAAGTACTGGTGACTGCGGCCGTCCTTCTGCCACTCGTAGCCGAGCCATTGCACGGCGTCGACGATCGAGTCCACGTACTCGACGCTTTCCTTTTCCGGATTGGTGTCGTCGAAACGCAGGTGGCAGACGCCACTATAGTCGCGCGCCACGCCGAAATTCAGGCAGATGCTCTTCGCGTGGCCGATGTGCAGATAACCGTTCGGCTCCGGCGGGAAGCGCGTCTCGACGCGCCCGCCCCATTTGCCAGAGCGATTGTCGTCGTCGATGGTGTTGCGAATGAAATTGGATGCCGCGGGGGCGTTGTTGCGTTCGGTGCTCATGCGGGAACAGGAAGAAAGGAGGGCGCGCGCCGGTCGCGTCGCCTTAAGCCATCGATTCTACCTGAGCCGGGCGCCGGGTGAGGAGCTCCGCCCGGCGCGGGCTCGCCTGTATCAGTCGTAACGGGAAGTAAAACGCGTTGGCGGCCGGCCCGCAGCTTTCATAAGATTCGCTCACCCGGTTCCAAGCCGCATGAGCTGAGGAGGGATTCGATATGAACATTCAAATGAAAAAGACGCATTTCCTGGTTCGTACCACCGTGATCGCACTCGTCGTCGCCAGCCTCGGCGCCTGCACCATGTCACGCACCCAGCGCAACGCCGGCATCGGCGTGGCCACCGGCGGCGCGCTCGGTTACCTGGTCACCGGCGGTCCGATCGGCACTGTGGCCGGTGCGGCCGCAGGCGGCATCGTCGGCGCGAACGTCCATCGTTGATCGCGGGCCGGGCCTCGCGCGCGTTTGAGCGCCGCCGGCCTGGCGGATCGACTTCTTCAAGGGATTCCGGTCCGGTGCCTCGATGGCGCCGGCCCGAATGCACGGTGTCCAGGCCGTCGTCGCGCGTCGATCGACGGCCGGGAAACCGCCTATGGCGCTCGCAACGGCGCCATGACGACCATCAGACGGCTCGGTGGAGCAGCAACAGGCAACAACAGGCATCAGGGAGAAGCCGGCGGCGACGCCGGTCGATGACACATGACGTCGAGGGAACGGCCGCCTGGCGGCTCGTTCACCATCGACGCAGCGCGCCGGGACATGCTTATGCGTGTCCCGGCGTTTTTCATTGCGGCCGCTGCGGTTGGTGCGGCCGGTGCCTCAGACGGCGCCCTTGTCGCGCAGCGCGGCGATCGCGGCCTCGTCGTAGCCGAGCAACTCGCGCAGTACCGCCTCGGTGTGCTCGCCCAGCAGCGGCGGCGCGGTGCGCGCCTCGGGCGGCGTCGCGCTCATCTTCACGGGATTGCGCACCAGCTTGACCGGTGCACCGCTCGGATGCGGCAGTTCCACCTGCAACTCGCGCGCCACCACCTGCTCGTTCTCGAACACCTCGCCCAGATCGTTGATCGGCCCGCAAGGCACGCCGGCCGCCTCCAGCGCGGCGATCCATTCCTGCTTGCTGCGGGTGCGCGTCATCTCGGCGAGGATCGGCACCAGGATCGGCCGGTGCCGCACGCGCGAGGGATTGGTCGCGAAGCGCTCGTCGTCGGCCAACTCGGCGCGCCCGCCGGCCTCCACGAACTTGCGGAACTGCCCGTCGTTGCCGACCGCCACGATGATCCAGCCGCCGCCGGTCTGGAAGGTCTGGTAAGGCACGATGTTGGGGTGGGCATTGCCCCAGCGCACCGGCGGCTGGCCGCTGGCCAGGTAGTTGGTGTTCATGTTGGCGAGCAGGGTCATGTCGATGTACTAGCCTTCGCCGGTGCGGTCGCGATGCGTGAGCGCGGCGAGGATCGCCACGCCGGCCTTCTGCGGGCCGCCGCCGGGCTCGCTGTCGCGCTCGCCGGTGATGCTCATGAAGCCGCCCAGGCCCTGGATGATGAAGTCGTAGCCGGCGCGGTGCGCATAGGGGCCGGTCTGGCCGAAACCCGTCACCGAGCAGTAGATCAGGTCCGGCTTCACGGCGCGCAAGGATTCGTAGTCGAGGCCGTACTTCTTCAACTGGCCGGCCTTGTAGTTCTCGATCACCACGTCGCATTGCGCGGCCAGCTCGCGGATCACGCGCTGGCCGTCCGGGGTGGCGATGTCCACCGTCACCGAGCGCTTGTTGCGGCTGGCGGCGAGGTAGTAGGCGGCTTCCCGCGTGTCGCTGCCGTCCGCCGCGCGATGGTAGGGCGGCCCCCAGTGGCGCGTGTCGTCGCCGGCGCCGGGTCGCTCGATCTTGATCACGTCGGCGCCGAAGTCGGCGAGCGTCTGCGCGCACCACGGGCCGGCAAGCATGCGGCTCAGGTCGAGAACTCGGATATGACTCAATGCACCCATCTGCTGTCTGTCTCCCTCGGATCTGGCATCGCCCGGGCCTCGGCGCCCAGGCGGCCATCGTTGCATCTTAAAGCGATTCCCGCGTCGGCGGCGTGAAAGCGGGGCCAGGCACGGGGCGCGCAAGCTTGCCGAGGCATACCGCCCCCGCCGGCGCGGGCCTGCCGCCCCCGGGTCGCGATCCCGTATAATCGATCGTTCCAGAAACCAGCCGCCGTCCGCCCGATCCCCCGGCGCACGGTGCCGATAGCCACAGAGCCAGTCTGGCAGGACCGTTCCCGCACGCTATGAAAGCCGCCGAAATCCGCGAGAAATTCCTCAAGTTCTTCGAATCGAAAGGCCATACGATCGTCCGTTCGTCGAGCCTCGTCCCGGGCAACGACCCGACCCTGCTGTTCACCAACTCGGGCATGGTGCAGTTCAAGGACGTGTTCCTCGGCACCGAATCGCGTCCGTACTCGCGCGCGACCACCTCGCAGCGCAGCGTGCGCGCGGGCGGCAAGCACAACGATCTCGAGAACGTCGGCTACACCGCGCGCCACCACACCTTCTTCGAGATGCTGGGCAACTTCTCGTTCGGCGACTACTTCAAGAAGGACGCGATCCACTACAGCTGGGAGCTGCTGAACAGCGTCTATGGCCTGCCCAAGGAAAAGCTGTGGGTCACCGTCTACCACGACGATGACGAGGCCTACGACATCTGGGCCAAGGACGTGGGCGTGCCGGCCGAGCGCATCATCCGCATCGGCGACAACAAGGGCGCGCGCTACGCCTCGGACAACTTCTGGCAGATGAGCGACACCGGCCCCTGCGGCCCCTGCTCGGAAATCTTCTACGACCACGGCCCGGACGTCTGGGGCGGCCCGCCGGGATCCCCCGAGGAAGACGGCGACCGCTACATCGAGATCTGGAATCTCGTGTTCATGCAGTTCAACCGCGACGCGCAAGGCAACATGACGCGCCTGCCCAAGCCGTCGATCGACACCGGCATGGGCCTGGAGCGGATCGCGGCGGTGCTGCAGCACGTGCACAGCAACTACGAGATCGACCTGTTCCAGAACCTGATCAAGGCCGCCGCGCGCGAGACCGGCGTGGCCGACCTGACGAACAACTCGCTGAAGGTGATCGCCGATCACATCCGCGCCTGCTCGTTCCTGATCGTCGACGGCGTGATCCCGGGCAACGAGGGCCGCAGCTACGTGCTGCGCCGCATCGTGCGCCGCGCGATCCGCCACGGCTACAAGCTGGGCCGCAAGGGCGCGTTTTTCCACAAGCTGGTGGCCGACCTGGTGACCGAGATGGGCGGCGCCTATCCGGAGCTGCAGGACGCCGAAGGCCGCGTGACCGACGTGATGCGCCAGGAAGAGGAGCGCTTCCTCGAGACCATCGAGCACGGCATGACGATCCTCGACGCGGCGCTGGCCGAGCTCGACGCCAAGGGCGACAAGCAGCTCGACGGCGAGCTCGCCTTCAAGTTGCACGACACCTACGGCTTTCCGCTGGACCTGACGGCCGACGTCTGCCGCGAGCGCGGCATGACGGTCGACGAGCTGGCCTTCGACGACGCCATGGCGCGCCAGCGCGAACAGGCGCGCGCGGCCGGCAAGTTCAAGGCCACGCAGGGCCTCGAATACTCGGGCGCCAAGACCACCTTCCACGGCTACGAGGAGATCGCCTTCGACGACGCGAAGATCGTCGCGCTCTACGTGGGAGGCACGGCCGTCCAGCAAGCGAAGGCGGGCGAGCAGGCGGTGGTGGTGCTTGACCACACGCCGTTCTACGCCGAGTCGGGTGGCCAGGTCGGCGACCAGGGCGTGCTGGCCAACGACGCGGCCACGCGCTTCGCGGTCGAGGACACGCTGAAGGTGCAGGCCGACGTGATCGGCCATCACGGCACGGTCGAGCAGGGCACGCTGAAGGTGGGCGACACGCTGCGCGCCGAGATCGACGCCGCGCGCCGTGCCCGCACCGAGCGCAACCACTCGGTCACCCACCTGATGCACAAGGCGCTGCGCGAAGTGCTGGGCAGCCACGTGCAGCAGAAGGGCTCGCTGGTCGACGCCGACAAGACGCGTTTCGACTTCGCGCACAACGCGCCGATGAGCGACGACGAGATCCGCCGTGCCGAGGCGATCGTCAACGCCGAGATCCTCGCCAACGCGCCCGGCATCGTGAGCAACATGTCCTATGACGACGCGGTGAAGGGCGGCGCGATGGCGCTGTTCGGCGAGAAGTACGGCGACGAGGTGCGCGTGCTCGACCTGGGCTTCTCGCGCGAGCTGTGCGGCGGTACCCACGTGAGCCGCACCGGCGACATCGGTTTCTTCAAGATCGTGATGGAAGGCGGCGTGGCCGCCGGCATCCGCCGCGTCGAGGCGATCACCGGCGACAACGCCCTGCGCTACGTGCAGGAGCTCGACGCGCGCCTGAACACGGCCGCCTCCATGTTCAAGGCGCAGCCGGCGGAACTGATCCAGCGCATCGGCCAGGTGCAGGACCAGGTCAAGTCGCTCGAGAATGAGCTGGCCGCGCTAAAGTCGAAGCTGGCCTCCAGCCAGGGCGACGAGCTTGCGCAGCAGGCCGTCGACGTTAAGGGCGTGCAGGTGCTGGCCGCCACGCTGGACGGCGCCGATTCGAAGACGCTGCGCGAAACCGTCGACAAGCTCAAGGACAAGCTCAAGCACGCGGCCGTGGTGCTGGCCGCCGTGGAAGGCGGCAAGGTCAGCCTGATCGCCGGCGTGACGGCCGAGGCGAGCAAGCAGGTGAAGGCTGGAGAACTGGTCAACTTCGTGGCTCAGCAGGTGGGCGGCAAGGGCGGTGGCCGCCCGGACATGGCCCAGGCTGGCGGCACCGAGCCGGCCAACCTGCCGGCCGCGCTGGCGGGCGTGCAGGCCTGGGTGGCCTCGAAGCTCTGAGCTCCGTCGGCTCAGGCGTGGCCGACTTCGGCGGCCGAAGCCTGAACGAACAAGCCGCGAACCGCGAGGTTCGCGGCTTTTTTCATGGCCGCGCGGCCTTCAAGCCGCCTCCCAAGGCGCGGCTGTCCAGTTCTCCGAGAACACCGGCAGCCCGTTCGCGCGCCGCTCCTGCACCAGCTCGATCAGCGCTCGCAGCCGCGCCGGCACGAAGCGCCGCCCTGGGTAATACAGCCTCAGTCCGCCGAACGGCTGGCACCAGTCATCCAGCACCGGCACCAGCGCGCCGCGCGCGAGATCCTCGCTGACGAACCAGTCGGTCAGGAAGCCGAGCCCGAGCCCGGCCAGCGTGGCCTGGCGGATTGCGCGCGAGTCGCTGAACACCAGCCGCATCGGCATGTTGACCACGAACTTCTGGCCCTCGCGCTCCAGCTCCCAGTGATAGATGCCGCGCCCCAGCCGCATGGTGATCAACTGGTGGTCGATCAGCTCGGCCGGCGCGCGCGGCGTGCCGTGGCGCGCCAGGTAGCCAGGAGTGGCGACCACCCGCATGCGGATCTCGTCGGTCAGCGGCACCGCGATCATGTCCTGCGGCACCGATTCGGCCAGCCGTATGCCGGCATCGAAGCCGTCGGCGACGATATCGATCAGCCGCAGGTCGCTGACCACGTCGACGCGCACCTGCGGATAACGGCGCAGGTACTCGGCCAGCAGCGGCTGCACCAGCATGGTGGCGGTTTCGGGCGGCGCGTTCAGGCGCAGCGTGCCGCTCGGCACGTCGGGCCCGGTGCCGGCTTCCTCGTCGGCGCGGCGGATCTCGGCCAGGGCGGGCGTGACGCGCTCCACGTAGCGCTGGCCGGCATCGGTCAGCGCCACGCTGCGCGTCGAGCGGTTGAACAGGCGCACCTTCAGGCGCGCCTCGAGCCCGGCCACCGCCGCGCTGACGGCCGTGGTCGACATCCCCAGCTCGCGCGAGGCGGCGCGGAAGCTGGCGAGGCGGGCCACGGCCAGCACCACCTCGAGTTCGGTCAGGCCGGTGCGATGCATCGATCGTCCTTGTTTTTGGGATAACCCATGCATGATAGGACGGCTTATCGGAATAGTCCCGAATCCCTACACTCGATCCCATGCAAGACGACGCTGCCCCGGCGTCGCCCAACCAGACGGAGAAGGCAGATGCAAAGGATCGAGCACAGCTACATCAACGGCGAATACGTGGTGCCCCACGGCGAGGAATGGTTCGACCTGGTCGACCCGAGCAGCGGACAGGTGAACGGGCAGGTGCG
>JAYFRU010000024.1:0-14488 GCA_040946965.1 Burkholderia sp.
TTATGAACCGCCGTATGCGGAACCGCACGTACGGTGGTGTGAGAGGGCGACGGGGGTAACCCCGTCCCCTACTCGATGCCGCTGGTTGCGGATCACGCGCCCGCGCGAAGCCTTCACGTTTTCAAGTTCATCAAGCAGATACGCAACACGACCATGAAAATTGCCATTGCCGGTGCATCGGGCCGTATGGGCCGGATGCTGATCGAAGCGGTGCTCAACGACGCCGAGGCCACCCTGGTCGGCGCGCTCGGCCGCCCGGGCTCCGCCCACCTGGGCCAGGACCCGGGCGCCTTCCTCGGCAAGCCGACCGGCGTCGCCATCACCGACGACATCGAGTGCGTGTTCGCCGAGGCCGATTACCTGATCGACTTCACGCGGCTCGATACCACGCTCGGCTATCTCGACGCGGCGCGCCGCCATGGCGTCAAGCTGGTGATCGGCACCACCGGCTTCAGCGAAGCGCAAAAGGCGCAGCTGCGCGAGGCGGCGAGCCAGGTCGGCGTGGTGTTCTCGGCGAACATGAGCGTGGGCGTGAACGTCACGCTCAAGCTGCTCGAACTCGCCGCCAGGCAGCTCTCGCAGGGCTACGACATCGAGATCATCGAGGCGCATCATCGCCACAAGGTCGATGCGCCCTCGGGCACCGCGCTGATGATGGGCGAGACCGTGGCCGCCTCGCTGGGCCGCACGCTGGAGGATTGCGCGGTCTACGACCGCCACGGCGAGACCGGCCCGCGCGATCCCTCGACGATAGGTTTCACCGCGATCCGCGGCGGCGACATCGTTGGCGAACACACCGTGCTGTTCGCCGGCATCGGCGAGCGCATCGAGATCACCCACAAGTCATCGAGCCGCGTCTCGTACGCGCAGGGTTCGATGCGCGCGGTGCACTTCCTGGCCGACAAGCCGGCCGGCTTGTTCGACATGCAGGACGTGCTCGGCCTGCGCTGAGCCCCAGGCCCCGGAGGCGCGCATGGCGACGGAAACCGGCGTAGTCCACTATCTGGCGAACGGCGATGCCGTCACGCACGGCGTGGCGTGGCTGCTGTTCGCGATGTCGGTCGCGAGCTGGTGCTTCCTGCTGCTGAAGGCCTGGACGCTGGCACGCGCGAGGTGCCAGGGCCCGGGCGCGATCGCCGCGTTCTGGCGCGCCGACTCGTTCGGCGAGGGGCTGGCCGCGCTGCGGGCGGCCGACCGCGAACACGTGTTCGCGCCGCTGGCCGAGGCCGCGCAGGAGGCGGCCGGCACCGCGCTCAGCCTGCTGGGCGCGCGCGTGGAGCGCGGTGAACGCGTGCTGCGCGCGGTGCGCCAGGCGATGCGCCGCTCGCAGCGACGGCTCGAATTCGGCTTGGTGCTGCTGGCCTCGATTGCCAGCACGGCGCCCTTCGTCGGGCTGCTCGGCACCGTGTGGGGCATCTATCACGCGCTCGGCAGCATCGCCGAGCGCGGCCAGGCGCAGATCGGCAATGTCGCCGGGCCGGTCGGCGAGGCGCTGATCATGACCGCCTTCGGCCTGGTGGTGGCGATTCCCGCCGTGCTCGCCTACAACATGCTCGGGCGCCTGGTGCGGCAGCTCAGCGAGGATCTCGACGGCTTCGCGCGCGACCTGCATGCCACGCTCGGCAGAGAAGCAGGCCGTGACGCGGGCCATCCAGCCGGCAACGACGCCTGACACGGGAGGCAGCATGGCATTCGGCGGACTCGATCACCAGGAAGCGGCCGCGCCGATGGCGGACATCAACATGACGCCGCTTATCGACGTGATGCTGGTGCTGCTGGTGATCTTCATCATCACCGCGCCGCTGCTCACGCATGCGATCCGGCTCGACCTGCCGAAGGTCGCCTCGGCGAGCGCGCGCGAGCTGCCCGACACCATCACGCTGTCGATCGACGCCGACGGCCGGCTGTTCTGGGATGCGACGCCGCTGAGCCAGGATGCGCTGGTGGCGCGTTTTCGCGCCGCCGCCGCGCAGCCGCAACCGCCCGAGCTGCATCTGCGCGCGGCCGCCTCGGCCCGCTACGAGGCGATCGCACGCGTGATGGGCGCGGCCCAGGCGGCGGGCCTGTCGCGCATCGGCTTCGTCACCGATCCCGACGGGGCGGCAGCGGTCGCGGTCCCCGCCGCTCCTGCGGCCCCCGTGGCCCCTGTCACGGGCCGGCCGAACGGCGGCTGAGCCGCCCGGGCGAGGTGCCGCCGCCGGAGCCTCGCCCACGTCGACGAGCCCGCGAGACGGGCGCCGCCGTCCCACGCCGCGCGCGATGGCCTGAGGGGCCTGAGCGTGCGGTATAATCGACTCTTTGCCCTCGATCCGGGGAGTGCGACTTTCGATCCACTCCAGCCTGCGCGCGTGTCGCGCGCGCCGACAGCCTAGCCGAACCACACCATGCAAGAACGATACGTACCCGCCGACGTCGAAGCCGCCGTCCAGCGCGATTGGCGCGATACCGACGCCTATCTGACGAAGGAAGATTCGCAAAAGCCGAAGTTCTTTTGCGTATCGATGCTGCCTTACCCGTCCGGCAAGCTGCACATGGGTCACGTACGCAACTACACGATCAACGACGTGATGTACCGCTATCTGCGGATGAACGGCTACAACACGCTGATGCCGATGGGCTGGGACGCGTTCGGCATGCCGGCCGAGAACGCCGCGATGGCCAACGGCGTGCCGCCCGCGCAGTGGACCTACGACAACATCGCCTGCATGAAGAACCAGATGCAGTCGATGGGCCTGGCGATCGACTGGTCGCGCGAGATCGCCACCTGCAAGCCCGACTACTACAAGTGGAACCAGTGGCTGTTCCTGAAGATGCTCGAGAAGGGCATCGCCTACAAGAAGACGGGCACCGTCAACTGGGATCCGGTCGACCAGACCGTGCTGGCCAACGAGCAGGTGATCGACGGGCGCGGCTGGCGCTCGGGCGCGCTGATCGAGAAGCGCGAGATCCCGATGTACTACCTGCGCATCACGCAGTACGCCGACGAACTGCTCAACGACCTAGACGGCCTGGGCTGGCCCGAGCGCGTCAAGATCATGCAGCAGAACTGGATCGGCAAGAGCGTCGGCGTGAACTTCGGCTTCCCGTATGAACTCGACGGCGAGCAGAAGCTGCTGCGCGTGTTCACCACGCGCGCCGACACCATCATGGGCGTGACCTTCTGCGCGGTGGCGGCCGAGCACCCGCTCGCCACGCGCCTGGCCGAGGGCCGCCCCGAGCTGCTGGCCTTCATCGAGGAGTGCAAGCAGGGCGGCGTGGCCGAGGCCGACATGGCCACCATGGAGAAAAAGGGCGTGGCCACCGGCTTCTCGGTCAAGCATCCGCTCACCGGCGAGCTGGTGCCGGTGTGGATCGGCAACTACGTGCGGATGAGCTATGGCGAGGGCGCCGTGATGGGCGTGTCGGCGCACGACGAGCGCGACTTCGCGTTCGCCAACAAGTACGGCCTGCCGATGCAGCAGGTGATCGCCGTCGAGGGCGAGACCTGGTCGCGCGAGGCCTGGCAGGAGTGGTACGGCGACAAGTTGAAGGGTGTCAACGTTAACAGCGGCAAGTACGACGGCCTGGGCCACGAGGCGGCGGTCGACGCCGTGTCGGCCGACCTGAACGCGGGCGGCTTCGGCGACAAGCAGGTCACCTGGCGCCTGCGCGACTGGGGCGTGTCGCGCCAGCGCTACTGGGGCACGCCGATCCCGATCATCCATTGCCCGTCCTGCGGCGACGTGCCGGTGCCCGAGGCGGACCTGCCGGTGGTGCTGCCCGAGGACCTGGTGCCGGACGGCACCGGCAACCCGCTGGCGAAATCCGAGGCCTTCCTGAACTGTAGCTGTCCGAAGTGCGGCGCGCCTGCCAAGCGCGAGACCGACACCATGGACACCTTCGTTGACTCGTCCTGGTACTTCTCGCGCTACACGGCGCCCGACGCGACCACCATGGTCGACGCGCACACCTATCACTGGATGCCGATGGACCAGTACATCGGCGGCATCGAGCACGCGATCCTGCACTTGCTGTATTCGCGTTTCTGGACCAAGGTGATGCGCGACCTGGGCCTGGTGAAGTTCGGCGAGCCGGCCAGGAACCTGCTCACGCAGGGCATGGTGCTCAACGAAACCTTCTATCGCGAGGACGCGAACGGCAAGAAGAGCTGGTTCAACCCGGCCGACGTGACCGTCACGCACGACGACAAGGGCCGCCCGATCGGCGCGGTGCTCAACGGCGACGGCCAGCCGGTGGTGCTGGGCGGCATCGAGAAGATGTCGAAGTCGAAGAACAACGGCGTCGATCCGCAACTGCTGATCGACCAGCATGGCGCCGACACGGCCCGGCTGTTCACCATGTTCGCGGCGCCGCCCGAGCAGCAGCTCGAATGGTCGGGCGCCGGCGTGGAAGGCGCGAGCCGCTTCCTGCGCCGCGTCTGGGCCTTCGCCTCGGCCAACCGCGAGGCGCTGGTGGCGCGCGAGGCGCTCGACGCCGCCGCGCTCGACGAGAGCGCCAAGGCGCTGCGCCGCGAGATCCACGGCGTGCTGAAGCAGGCCGATTTCGACTACCAGCGCCTGCAGTACAACACCGTGGTGTCGGCCGCGATGAAGATGCTGAACGCCATCGAGGGCGCCAAGCGTGCGCCGGGCGCGGTGCTGCGCGAGACCTACGGGATCCTGCTGCGCGTGCTGTACCCGGTGGTGCCGCACCTGACCTTCGCGCTGTGGCAGGAACTTGCCTACGCCGACGAATTCGGCACGCTGCTCGACGCGCCCTGGCCGAAGGTCGACGAGGCCGCGCTGGAGCAGGCCGAGATCGAGCTGGTGCTGCAGATCAACGGCAAGGTGCGCGGCGCGGTCAAGGTCGCGAAAGACGCCAGCCACGAGGCGATCGAGGCGGCGGCGCTCGCCGATGAGGCGTTCGCGAAGTTCGGCGAGGGCAAGCCGGCGAAGCAGGTGATCGTCGTGCCGGGCCGTCTCGTCAACATCGTGGTCTGACGCGCAGTACGAACCAAGGAGCCAAGGTGATCCGCAGATCGTTTTTGATGGCCGTGGGCAGCGCGGTGCTGCTGTCAGCATGCGGCTTCCAGCTGCGCGGCACGCAGGACTACGCGTTCAAGCACCTGCTGATCGTGGGCGCGGCGCCGGTGGTCGCCGCGCGACTGACGCGGATGGTCGAGGGCGGCAGCGATACCAAAGTGGTCGGGAGCCAGGCCAATGCCGACGCGATCCTGCGCGTGTCCGAAGGGCGCGGCATCGGCACGCTGACGCTGGACGAGTTCGGCACGGTCGAGGAATACCAGCTCAACTATTCGCTGAACTACACGCTGACCACCAAGGACGGTGCCCTGCTGATCGCACCGAGCGTGATCTCGCTGAACCGCGCCATGAGCTATAACGCGCAGTTCGTGCAGGCCAAGGCGCAGGAAACCGACATCCTCTACGCGGATATGCAGAACGATGCCGTCGACCAGCTCACGCGCCGCCTGTCGGTGGTGCATACGCTGACGCCGAAGCCGGACGAGGTGGCGGCCGGGCATCGCGCCGCGCGCGCCGCTGCTGCCGCTGTGATGCACGGCGGCTTGTCCGAATCCGTTTTTCCCGACTGCTGAGCGTTCGAATCGATGCAATTGCGACTTGAGGCGCTGGAGCCGCACCTGGCGAAAGGGCTCGCCGGCCTCTACACCGTCTACGGCGACGAACCGCTGCTGGCCCAGGAGGTCTGCGACCGGATTCGCGCCGCCGCGCGCGCGGCCGGCTTCACCGAGCGTTCGGTGTTCACGGCCGAGCGCAGCTTCGACTGGAGTTCGCTGCTGGGCGCGAGCCAGGCGATGTCGCTGTTCGGCGAGCGCCAGCTGATCGAGTTGCGGATTCCCTCGGGCAAGCCGGGCAAGGAAGGCGCCGACGCGCTGAAAACGCTGGCCGGTGCCGGCAATCCCGACGTGCTGATGCTGGTGACGCTGCCTCGGCTCGATGCCGCCACGCAGAAATCGGCTTGGTTCACCGCGCTCGGCAACGGCGGCGTGGCGTTGAAGATCGACCCGGTCGATCGCGCGCAGCTGCCGAACTGGATCGGCCAGCGGCTCGCCGCGCAGGGTCAGCGCGTGGCCGCCGGCGACGATGGGCGACGCGCGCTGCAATTCATCGCCGAGCGTGTCGAGGGCAACCTGCTGGCCGCCCACCAGGAAATCCAGAAGCTCGGGCTGCTCTATCCGTCCGGCACGCTGGTCTTCGAGCAGGTGCAGGATGCCGTGCTCAACGTGGCGCGCTACGACGTCTTCAAGCTCAACGAGGCGATGCTGGCCGGCGATGCGGGCCGGCTGGCGCGCATGATCGACGGCCTGAAGGGCGAGGGCGAGGCGATGGTGCTGGTGTTGTGGGCGGTGGTCGAGGAATTGCGCACGCTGCTGCGCATCAAGCGCGGGATCGAGGCGGGCAAGCCGCTCGCCGTGCTGGTGCGCGAGAACCGCGTCTGGGGACCGCGCGAGCGCTTGATCGGACCGGCCCTGTCGCGCGTCACGGAGCCGTTGCTCGAAAAGGCGCTGGCGCTGGCCGCCAAGCTGGACCGCCAGGTCAAGGGCCTGTCCGGCGCGACGCCCGGCCTGCCGCGCGCCGACGAGCCGCCGCCCGATCCCTGGGACGGGCTGTTCCAGCTGGCCATGACGGTTGCCGGTGCGCAGGGCGCGCCGCGCTCGCCGGCCGGCCCGCGCGGCGCGGCGGCCCGGCCCGGTATGGGGCCGGCCGCGGGCCTGGGTGCGGCGTCGCGTCGCCCTGCCTGATCGGGCCGCGCCCGACGCTCGCGCGCGCAGGCGCATACAATCGTTCATTCGCTGTCGCCCGCAGGCCGTCCGGCGATCACTCCAACGGCTTTTCGCCGCCCGCGCGCGGCTGCCTTTCCGGATTCGGGTTTCATGATGGATATCGATCAGTACATGACGGACGTCGGCCGCCGCGCGCGGCAAGCCTCGCGCGCGATCGCGCGAGCCGACACGGCGGCCAAGAATGCCGCGCTGGCGGCGATCGCCACGGCGATCGAACGCGAGGCGGCCACGCTGCAGGCCGCCAACGCGCGCGACGTCGAGCGCGCGCGCGCGAACGGCCAGGACGCTGCCTTCGTCGACCGCCTGACGTTGTCTGACAAGGCGCTTAACACCATGATCGAAGGCCTGCGCCAGGTCGCGGCGCTGCCCGACCCGATCGGCGAGATCTCGAACCTGAAGTTCCGCCCGAGCGGGATCCAGGTCGGCCAGATGCGCGTGCCGCTCGGCGTGATCGGCATCATCTACGAGTCGCGGCCGAACGTGACGATCGACGCGGCCGCGCTGTGCCTGAAGTCCGGCAATGCCACCATCCTGCGCGGCGGGTTCGAGGCGCTCGAATCGAATACCGCGCTGGCGAGGCTGATCGGCGAGGGGCTCGCGGCGGCGGGGCTGCCGGCCGACGCGGTGCAGGTGGTGGCCACCGCCGATCGCGCGGCGGTCGGCAAGCTGATCACCATGACCGAACATGTCGACGTGATCGTGCCGCGCGGCGGCAAAAGCCTGATCGAGCGGCTCATGAAGGACGCGCGCGTGCCGATGATCAAGCACCTCGACGGCATCTGCCATGTCTATGTCGACGATCGCGCCGATCTCGCCAAGGCGCTGAACGTCTGCGACAACGCCAAGATGCATCGCTACGGCACCTGCAACACCATGGAAACGCTGCTGGTCGCGCGCGGCATCGCGGCGGCCGTGCTGCCGCAGCTGGGCCGCCTGTATCGCGAGAAGTCGGTCGAGCTGCGTGTCGACCCGGCCGCCCGGGCCGTGCTGGCCGAAGCCGGCATCGCGCCGCTGGTCGACGCGACCGAGGAGGACTGGCGCACCGAGTACCTGGCGCCGGTGCTGGCGATCAAGGTGGTCGACGGCATCGACGCGGCGATCGAGCACATCAACACCTACGGCTCCGCGCATACCGATGCGATCGTCACCGAGGACCACGACCGCGCGATGCGTTTCCTGCGCGAGGTCGATTCGGCCAGCGTGATGGTCAACGCCTCGACGCGCTTCGCGGACGGCTTCGAATACGGCCTGGGTGCCGAGATCGGCATCTCGAACGACAAGCTGCATGCGCGCGGGCCGGTCGGGCTCGAGGGCTTGACTTTGCTGAAGTACGTCGTGCTCGGGCACGGCGAGGGCCGGCAGTAATCACGAACGCCTCCGAAGTCTCCAGCAATCGCATCCCAGCCAAGACGGACGGACCATTCGATGACATACCTCTGGGTCAAGACCTTCCATATCGTGCTGATCGCCGCGTGGTTCGCCGGGCTGTTCTACCTGCCGCGCATCTACGTGAACCTCGCCATGGAGAGCGATCCCGGCGCAGTGCGCCGGCTGCTGGCGATGGCGCGCAAGCTGTTCCGCTTCATGAGCTTCATCGCCGTGCCGGCGCTGGCCTGCGGGGCATGGCTCTGGCTGGTGGCCGGGGTCGGGCGCGGGCAGGGCTGGATCCACGCCAAGCTGACGATCGTGCTGCTGCTGATCGTCTATCACGTCTACTGCGGGCATCTGCTGCGCGTGTTCGAGCGCGGCGAAAACCGCCGCAGCGATCGCTGGTACCGGATCTTCAACGAGCTGCCCGTGCTCGGCATGCTCGGCGCGGTCGCGCTGGCCGTCATCAAGCCCTTCTGAATCCACAGCGCGCCTTGGCACCTCGAGCGTGCCGGGGCGCGTCGCCTGCCTTCAGGCGCCCTGGCGCGCCGTCGTCCCGTTCTTCACGATTCCCCGGACTCGCCGCGCGCGGCCTCGCGCGCGTTGCGGCGTTCGCCGCCGCGCTCGTCGGGGCCGATGCGGCGTCGCACGATCGCGGCCTTGGCGCGGCCGAGCCGGTCCACCAGTTCGGGGCCGCGTTGCAGCGCCACGCCGACCGCCAGGATGTCGCCGATCGCCAGGTGCGACATGCGCGAGGTCATCGGCGAGAACACGTCGGTTTCCTCGGCGATGTTCGAGGCCAGGTTGACCGAGGCGAGCTGGGCCAGCGGCGAATGGCTGTGGGTGATCGACACCACTCTGGCGCCGCAGGCCAGCGCCGATTTCGCGGCTTCCACGATGTCGCGCGTGCGGCCCGTGTTCGAGATCGCCACCACGATGTCCTGCGGGCCCAGCAGGGCGGCCGACATCGAGAAGGTATGCGGGTCGGAATAAGCCACGCTCGGCACCCCGAGCCGGAAGAACTTGTGCTGGATGTCCTGCGCGGCGATGCCCGAGCCGCCCGCGCCGTAGAACTCGATGCGCGAGGCGCGCGAGAGCAGAGCGATGGCCTCGGCCACGCTGCCGGCCGACAGGCTGTTGCGGACCTCGATCAGCGCGCCGATGGTGCGGTCGAACACCTTGCCGATGATGCCGGGCGCCGGCTCGTCGGGCTCCACGTCGCGATATACGGAAGGCACACCCGGCGCGATGCTCTGCGCCAGCCGGATCTTGAATTCGCGGAAGCCGCTGCAGTCCAGTGCCTGGCAGAAGCGCGCGATGGTGGGCTGGCTGACGCCGGCGCGCGCCGACAGGTCGGTCATCGACAGGTCGAGGATCTCGCGCGGCGCGGCCAGCACGTAATCGGCGAGTTTCTGCTCGGACGGGCGCAGTTGCGCGCGCAGCGCTTCGATTCGAGGGAGCATCGGCGGCTCGTGACGGAAAAGCAGAATTGTAGTCTTGCGAAGATATTGTAGAAAAACTACAGAAAATTTCCAGTACCTTTCTGTCCGAATAGCATTCGGTATCAGGGTTTCTACTAATGCCTTCGCCACATCTAGTAAGACTTGTACGACATCATCGAATCTTGATGCTGCGGCGCAAGATTGCGGTTATGTAGTTTTTCTACTAGACTATGCCACGATCGGTCGGTCAATCCGGCCAGACCTCCCCACGATTCCAGCCGCCGGCGTCGCCGGCCACAGAGGAGCCGCCCGCATGGCCTCGCTGCATCCCACCCTGCTCAACGTGACCGAGCGCGTGATCGCGCGCAGCCGTCCCACCCGCACTGCCTATCTCGATCGCATCACGGCCGCCCAGGAACGCTTCCCGGCGCGCGGCGCGCTGTCCTGCGCGAACCTCGCGCACGGCTTCGCCGGCATAGAAGGCAATGACAAGTTCGTGATCAAGGCGATCCGCGAGCCGAACATCGGCATCGTGTCCTCGTACAACGAGATGCTGTCGGCCCACGCGCCGTACCTGAACTATCCCGACATCATCAAGGCCGCCGCGCGCGAGAACGGCGGCGTGGCGCAGTTCGCGGGCGGCGTGCCAGCGATGTGCGACGGCGTCACGCAGGGCAATCCGGGCATGGAGCTGTCGCTGTTCTCGCGCGAGACGATCGCGATGAGCACGGCGATCGCGCTGACGCACAACATGTTCGACGCGGCGCTGTGCCTAGGCATCTGCGACAAGATCGTGCCGGGCCTGCTGATCGGCGCGCTGCAGTTCGGCCACCTGCCGACCATCTTCGTGCCGGCCGGCCCGATGACGAGCAGCCTGTCGAACGACGACAAGGCCAAGATCCGCCAGCAGTTCGCCACCGGCCAGGTGGGCCGCGACGCGCTGCTCGAATCCGAATCGGCCGCCTATCACGGCCACGGCACCTGCACCTTCTACGGCACCGCCAACAGCAACCAGATGCTGATGGAGGTGATGGGCCTGCACCTGCCGGGTTCGGCCTTCGTCCACCCGCATACGCCGCTGCGCGACGCGCTGACGGCGGCCGCCGCGCGCCGCGTGCTCGACCTGACGGTCGAGCGCGGCAACTACACGCCGATCGGGCATGTGGTCGACGAGAAGGCGGTGGTCAACGGCATCGTCGCGCTGCTGGCCACCGGCGGCTCGACCAACCACACCATGCACCTGGTGGCGATCGCGCGCGCGGCCGGCATCCTGATCGACTGGGACGATTTCGACCAGCTCTCGGCGGTGGTGCCGTTGCTGGCGAAGATCTACCCGAACGGCAAGGCCGACGTGAACCACTTCCATGCAGCGGGCGGGGTGGCCTTCCTGGTGCGCAACCTGCTCGAGGGCGGCCTGCTGCATGAGGACGTGAACACCGTGGCCGGCAAGGGCCTCGCGCACTACACCTTCGAGCCGAAGCTGCTCGAGGGCAAGCTCGAATGGGTGCCGGGCGTGGCCGAGAGCGCTGACGCCAAGGTGCTGCGCCCGATCGGCGAGCCGTTCGCGCCCGATGGCGGCCTGCGCCTGATGCAGGGGCGCCTGGGTCGCGGCGTGATCAAGATCTCGGCGGTGACGCCCGAGCACCACAAGGTGGTCGCGCCGGCTATCGTGTTCGAATCGCAGGAAGCCGTGCAGGCCGCCTTCGACGCGGGCGAGCTCAAGCGCGATTTCGTCGCGGTGGTGCGCTTCCAGGGCGCCCGCGCCAACGGCATGCCCGAGCTGCACCGTTTGACGCCGCTGCTCGGCGTGCTGCAGGATCAGGGCTTCCATGTCGCGCTGGTCACCGACGGCCGCATGTCGGGTGCCTCGGGCAAGGTGCCGGCGGTGATCCACGTCTCGCCCGAAGCGCTGCTCGACGGCCCGCTCGCCAGGGTCCGCACTGGCGACACCATCGTGATCGACGCGCAGGCCGGCGTGCTCGACGTCGAGATCGACGCGAACCAATGGGCCGCGCGCGAGCTGGCCCGCCCGACGCACCAGGCCGACAACGAAGTCGGTTTCGGCCGCGAGCTGTTCGGCGTGTTCCGCGCTGCGGCGATGCCGGCCGAGGCGGGTGCCTCGGTGTTCGGCGCGCTGGTCGGCGAGACCGCGCGCGTCGGCGCGAGCGTGGCGCACTGAGCACGCACTGATATCCACGCGAACCGCAACGAGACGAATCCAGTTACAGGAGAAGCAGCAGATGAAGATGATCCACGACATCGTGAAACTCGGCCCGGTGATTCCGGTCCTCGCGTTCGAGACGGTCGAGCAGGGCGAGCACGTGTCGCGCGCGCTGCACGCGGGTGGCGCGAAGGTGCTGGAGATCACGCTGCGCACCGAGGCGGGCCTGAAGGCGATCGAGCGCGCCAGCCAGCTGGCCGACGACATCGTGGTCGGCGTGGGCACCATCACGCGTCCCGAGCACTGCGCCCTGGCCAAGAAGGCCGGCGCGCAGTTCGGCGTCTCGCCGGGCCTGACGCGCGACATGCACCAGGCCGCCAAGGATGCGGGCCTGCCGCTGCTGCCCGGCGTGATGACGCCGACCGACATCATCGCCGCGCTCGAGCTCGGCTACGAGGTGGTGAAGTTCTTCCCGGCCCAGCAGGCCGGCGGCATCCCGATGCTGCAGGCCTTCCACGGCCCGTTCCCCATGCTGAAGTTCTGCCCCACCGGCGGCATCAGCGCGCAGAGCGCGCCCGACTTCCTCAAGCAGCCGAACGTGGTCTGCGTCGGCGGCTCGTGGCTCACGCCGAAGGCGGCCTTGGCCGCTCAGGACTGGGCCGAGGTCACGCGCCTCGCGCAGGCGGCCAGCCAGCTGCCGCGCTGAACGCTCGCGCGCGGCCGGGGCCGCCAAGCCCGCAGCGGCCGCGCGGGAGCGCTGCTTGCCTGGGCCAGGCGCGCCTGCCGCGTGGTCGACACGTCAGGCCGCGTCGGCGCGGCCTGCCTACCGCCGCCCCTACTTTCCCGGCTCGCCAGCGAGCCGCAGCCTATCCCCGCTCATTCCCCGCTTCCCCCATCGTGATCCCCGTTGATTGTCACGAGCGCGAGTTCGCTGCAGACCGGGCCGCCATCGCGTACGATTCCTCAGACTTGGCTGCTTTTATAGGGGTTTTTGCGCATGGAACCGGTTCTATCGCGCACCGCGAAACGAAAGTAGAATTCAGCGTCCTGTAGGGCGCCGGCGGCGCGCCTGCAGGCCCATTGAATAAGGCCGGGCGCGTTGCTCGCCTGCCCGGCGCCAACAGTCCATGGGGGCTGTTCAAGGCAGCATGCTGCTGGTGTGCGCGCTGATCGCGATCGTCTTGCTGATCGTCATGATCGCGCGCTACAAGATCTATCCGTTCCTGGTGCTGATCATCGTCTCGCTGGGCCTCGGCCTGGTGGTCGGCATACCGATGGACAAGATCGTCAAGTCGTTCGAGACTGGCAACGGCAACACGCTGGACCACATCGCGATCGTGGTCGAGCTGGGCACCATCCTCGGCAAGATGATGGCCGAATCGGGCGGCGCCGAGCGGATCGCCGTCGCCCTGATCGGCTGGTTCGGCGAGAAGAACATCCACTGGGCGATGATGTTCGTCGCGATCATCATCGGCTTGCCGGTGTTCTTCGAGGTCGGCTTCGTGCTGCTGATCCCGATCGCGTTCAACGTCGCCAAGCGCACCGGCAAATCGCTGCTGCTGGTCGGCCTGCCGATGGTGGCGGGTCTCTCGGTGGTGCACGGCCTGATTCCGCCGCACCCGGCCGCGCTGCTGGCGGTCCAGCAATACGGCGGCCGACATCGGCAAGACCATCGCCTACGGCCTGATCGTCGGGATTCCCACCGCGATCATCGCCGGCCCGCTGTTCGCGCTGGTGATCCACAAGTACGTCAAGCTGCCGGAGAACAACCCGCTGGCCGCGCAGTTCATCGATTCGGGCGACAAGGCCAAGCGTGACCGCGAGCTGCCGAGCTTCGGCATCACGCTGTTCACGATCCTGCTGCCGGTCGCGCTGATGCTGATCGACAGCTGGGCCGACCTGCTGTTCGCGCCCAAGACGCTGCCCAACGGCCTGCTGCGCTTCCTTCGCCGGCACCTCGGACGTGGCGCTGCTGATCGCCGTGCTGGTCAGCTTCTGGACCTTCGGCGCGAAGCAGGGCTTCAACCGCGAGCAGATCCAGAAGTTCTGCGGCGACTGCCTGGCACCGATCGCCGACATCACGCTGATCGTCGGCGCGGGCGGCGGCTTTGGCGGTATCCTGCGCGACAGCGGCATCTCGCAGCAGATCGTCGCCACCGCCACCCAGGCGCACCTGTCGCGCCGCTGCTGCTGGGCTGGTTCGCCGCCGCGCTGATCCGCCTCGCGACGGGTTCGGCCACGGTCGCGATGACCACCGCCTGCGGCATCGTCGCGCCGATCGCGGCGGCTGCCGGCGGCACGGTCAAGCCCGAGCTCCTGGTGCTGGCCACAGGCTCCGGCTCGCTGATCTTTTCGCACGTGAACGACGGCGGATTCTGGCTGATCAAGGAGTATTTCGGGATGACCGTGGGTCAGACGTTCAAGACCTGGACGGCGCTCGAAACGCTGATTTCGCTGCTCGGCCTCGCGTTCACGATGGTGCTTGCCACCGTTCTGTAACAAGCGAGGGGTAGTCAATGCGCATCGCCTGCAATCATCACCACGTGGGCTACTCCGTCCTCATGCTCGATTTATGCAACAACGCCTCGCGCCAGCCGAGCCCGGCTCTTGTGTCGATCCTGCGCGCCTCAATGCACGGTAACCTCGGGCACGCTCTTCGAGAAGACGCGCATCCCGTTGAAAGTCTGGCTAGCGGCAGCCTGGTATATCACCAGC
>JAYFRU010000025.1:0-14232 GCA_040946965.1 Burkholderia sp.
GGGGTAAGTTGGGTATTATGTTGGGGCTCCGTGGGGGGGATTGTGGGCCGCCATGAGCCACCGCGCCGCCCCACTCGCCGCCCCACTCGCCGCCCACCGCGATGCCCTGCACCACGCGCAGCAGCACCAGCAGCACCGGGGCGAGCACGCCGAGCGTCGCATAGTCGGGCAGCAGCCCGACGCAGACGGTGGCCGCGCCCATCATCATCAGGGTGGTCATCAGCGCCTTCTTGCGGCCGATCCGGTCGCCGAGATGGCCGAACACGATGCCGCCGAGCGGCCGCGCGAAGAAGCCGACCGCGAAGGTAGCGAACGAGGCCATGGTGCTGACGAAGCGATCGCCCGAGGGGAAATACAGCTCGCCGAACACCAGCGCGGCGGCCGTGGCGTAGATGTAGAAGTCGTACCACTCGATCATCGTGCCGATGAAGGCGGCGCTCGCCGCGCGCGCGGGTTGGCGGACAGGGGTGGATTGCGGGGTCATGCGGGCTCCTGATGCGCCGACACGGGCCGCGCGGGCCCCGGGCGCGTTCGTCACGGGTCGGCGTGCCCGGTTCAGCGATCGACCGTGCACGGGGCATTTATCGATAGCCAGAAATCATTAGTCAAATTTCAAGTTATTATTCACCGCATAATTGAAATTTATAGTTTGCTCGCGACCTGCCCGGACCCCACGATGCATGCCGATTTCACCCGCTTCCTCAACGACCGTCTCGACTGGAACCTGCTGCGCACCTTCCTGGTGATCATGCAGGAGCGCAGCCTGAGCCGCGCCGCCGCGCGCCTGCACGTGACGCAGCCGGCGGTGAGCCAGGCGCTCAAGCGGCTCGAGGAAGCGCTCGAGCATCGGCTGATCGAGCGGCGCGGCCCCTACTTCGCGCCCACCGCTGCCGGCGACGCGGTCTACCGGATCGCCAGCGACCTGTACGGCACCATCTCGCGGCTCGATTCCGAACTCGACGACCGCACCGACATCACGGGAGCGATCCGCCTGCTCAGCATCAGCCGCATCGAATCGCCCGTCTACGACGAATTCCTCGCCGAGTTCCACCGCAACCACCCGCGCATCGACCTGCAGATCGAGGTGATGCGCTCCTCCGACATCATCTCCTCGCTGCTGCAGAAGACCGCCACGGCCGGGCTCGGCCTGTGCCGCACGCCGCACGACAAGCTCGAGATGCGCCCCTTCCTGCGCCAGCGCTACGCGATCTTCTGCGGCCGCCATCACCGGCTGTTCGGCAAATCCTCGCTGAGCATGGACGACCTGCTGGCCGAGAACTTCGTGTCCTTCACCAGCGACCAGCTCGGCGACAGTCTCTCGCCGCTGACGGTGTTTCGCGACCAGCGCGGCTTCACGGGCCGCATCGTGGCGTCCTCGCCGAGCCTGGACGAAGTGCGGCGGCTGATCTTCTCGGGCTACGGCATCGGCTGCCTGCCCGAGCACATCGTGCGCGACGACCTCGCCCAGCAGCGGCTCTGGCGCCTGCCGCCCGACGAGGGCCTGGTCGATGTGGACGTGCACCTGCTCTGGCATCGCGAGCGCAAGATGAACGCGGCCGACCTGGCCTTCCTCGAGAGCCTGGAGCGTCACATGCGGCGCTATTCGTTCGCCGAGCGGCTCGGCGCGAAGTAAGGCTCGCGCTCCCGCGCCGCTTGCCTCGCGGCGCGCTCGGGCTGCCGGCCGACACGAAACCGACGGACGAAAAAAAACCGCCCGGTCGAAACCGGGCGGTCTTGATGGCGGAGCCTGGAAAGCGGCTTGCGCCGCCCTCGCTTACTCCGCGTTCGGGTGCTGCTGCGACTCGACGGTGTCGGGCGTATCGGCAGCCGGCGTTTCCGGTATACCGAAATCGAAGGCCTCTTCCGCCGCGATCTGGTCGAAACGCTTGCGATCCAAGACTTCCTTGTTCCGGCGCGCCTTGTGGAACGCCAGACCGGTACCGGCCGGGATCAGGCGGCCGACGATCACGTTTTCCTTCAGGCCACGCAGATCGTCGCGCTTGCCCATGATCGCCGCTTCCGTCAGCACGCGGGTCGTTTCCTGGAACGATGCCGCCGAGATGAACGAATCCGTCGACAGCGACGCCTTCGTGATACCCAGCAGGATGTTCTCGTAGATGGCCGGACGCTTGTCTTCCGCGATCATGCGATCGTTTTCGTCAAGCATGTCCGAACGCTCGACCTGCTCGCCCGGGATGAAGCGCGTATCGCCGTTGTCGGTAATCTGCACACGACGCAGCATCTGGCGAACGATCACCTCGATGTGCTTGTCGTTGATCTTCACGCCCTGCAGACGGTACACGTCCTGCACTTCGTCGACGATGTAGCGCGACAGCGCCTCGATACCCTGCAGACGCAGGATGTCGTGCGGATCGGCCGGGCCGTCCACGATCATTTCGCCCTTGTTGACGACCTGAGCATCGTGGACCAGGACCTGCTTTTCCTTGGCGATCAGGAACTCGTGCTGGTTGCCCTCGAGATCCGTGATGACCAGACGCTGCTTGCCCTTCGTGTCCTTGCCGAACGAGGTGGTACCCGTGACTTCCGCCAGGATGCCGGCGTCCTTCGGCGAACGCGCTTCGAACAGTTCCGCCACCCGCGGCAGACCGCCGGTAATGTCACGCGTCTTCTGCGCTTCGGTCGGGATACGTGCGAGCACTTCACCCACCTGCACCTGCTGGCCGTCCTTCACGGTGATCAGCGCGCCGACCTGGAAGCCGATCTGCACCGAATGCTCGGTGTTCGGGATCTTCACTTCCTCGCCGTTCGCGTCGAGCAGCTTGACCTGCGGGCGCACGCTCTTCGAAGCCTGCGAGCCGCGGCGCTTCACGTCGATCACGACGAGCGTCGAAAGGCCCGTCACATCGTCGATCTGCTTGGCGACCGTCACGCCTTCCTCGACGTTCTCGAACTTCACCGTCCCGCCGTACTCGGTGATGATCGGGCGCGTCAGCGGATCCCAGGTGGCCAGTTGCGTGCCCGCCTTGATCACATCGCCGTCGAGCTGCAGCAGCGTCGCGCCGTACGGGATCTTGTGACGTTCGCGCTCGCGGCCGAGATCGTCGGTGATCATGGCCTCGCCCGAACGCGAGATGACGATCTGCTCGCCCTTCGCGTTGGTGACGTAGCGCATGGTCGCCGTGAAGCGGACCGTACCATTGCTCTTCGCCTCGACCGACGAAGCCACCGCCGCACGCGAAGCCGCACCGCCGATGTGGAAAGTACGCATCGTCAGCTGCGTGCCCGGCTCGCCGATCGACTGCGCGGCGATCACGCCGACCGCTTCGCCGACGTTGACGAGCGAACCGCGGCCCAGGTCGCGGCCATAGCAGGCAGCGCACAGGCCGTAACGCGTTTCGCAGGTCAGCGCGGTGCGCACGCGCACCTCGTCGATGCCGAGGCGTTCGATTTCCTCGACCGCCGTCTCGTCGAGCAGGCTGCCCGATTCGTACAGCGTTTCCTGGGTTTCCGGGTTGACCACGTCGGCCACGGCCACGCGGCCGAGAATCCGGTCGCGCAGCGCCTCGACGACTTCACCGCCTTCCACCAGGGCCTTCATGGCCACGCCGTTGCTCGTGCCGCAATCGTCCTCGACCACCACCAGATCCTGCGTGACGTCGACCAGACGACGCGTCAGGTAACCCGAGTTGGCGGTCTTCAGTGCCGTATCAGCCAGACCCTTACGTGCACCGTGGGTCGAGATGAAGTACTGCAACACGTTCAGGCCTTCGCGGAAGTTCGCCGTGATCGGCGTCTCGATGATCGAGCCGTCCGGCTTCGCCATCAGGCCGCGCATACCGGCCAGCTGACGGATCTGGACTGCGGAACCCCGCGCGCCCGAGTCGGCCATCATGTAGATCGAGTTGAACGATTCCTGGCGCGTTTCCTTGCCGTCGCGATCGGTCACCGGCTCCGTCGAGAGCTGCTCCATCATCGCCTTGCCGACCGCTTCCGACGTTGCCGACCAGATGTCGACCACGTTGTTGTAGCGTTCCTGGGCGGTGACGAGACCCGACATGTACTGGCGGTCGTATTCCTTCACCTTCTTCGCGGCGTCGCCGACGATGGTTTCCTTCTGCGTCGGCACCAGCATGTCGTCCACGCAGATCGAGATCCCGGCACGCGTCGCCAGGCGGAAGCCCGACTGCATCAGCTGATCGGCGAACACCACGGTCGCGCGCAGACCGCACTTGCGGAACGCGGTGTTGATCAGGCGCGAGATTTCCTTCTTCTTCAGCGGCTTGTTCAGCACCGAGAACGGCAGGCCGGCCGGCAGGATTTCCGACAGGATCGCGCGGCCGACGGTGGTCGCGTACAGCGAGATCTTCGGCACGAACTGCGGCGCGCCTTCCGACTTGTCCTCGTTGTGGACCATTTCGGTGATCCGCACGTTGACGCGCGAGGACAGCTCGACTTCCTTGTTCTCGTACGCACGCAGGGCTTCCGACACGCCCGTGAAGGACATGCCCTCGCCCTTGCCGTTGACGGCTTCGCGCGTGGCGTAGTACAGGCCGAGCACGATATCCTGCGACGGCACGATCGACGGATCGCCGTTGGCCGGGAACAGCACGTTGTTCGAGGCCAGCATCAGCGTGCGCGCTTCCATCTGCGCTTCCAGCGACAGCGGCACGTGGACGGCCATCTGGTCACCGTCGAAGTCGGCGTTGAACGCCGCGCAAACCAGCGGGTGCAGCTGGATCGCCTTGCCCTCGATCAGCACCGGCTCGAACGCCTGGATGCCCAGGCGGTGCAGCGTCGGCGCGCGGTTCAGCATCACCGGATGCTCGCGGATCACCTCTTCGAGGATGTCCCACACCACCGCCGTCTGGTTCTCGACTTCCTTCTTCGCAGCCTTGATGGTGGTGGCCACACCCATCACTTCCAGCTTGTTGAAGATGAAGGGCTTGAACAGCTCGAGCGCCATCAGCTTGGGCAGGCCGCACTGGTGCAGCTTCAGCGTCGGGCCCACCACGATGACCGAACGGCCCGAGTAGTCGACGCGCTTGCCCAGCAGGTTCTGACGGAAACGACCGCCCTTGCCCTTGATCATGTCGGCCAGCGACTTGAGCGGACGCTTGTTGGCGCCCGTCATCGCCTTGCCGCGACGACCGTTGTCGAGCAGCGAATCGACCGCTTCCTGCAGCATGCGCTTTTCGTTGCGCACGATGATCTCCGGCGCCTTCAGCTCGAGCAGACGCTTCAGACGGTTGTTCCGGTTGATCACGCGGCGATACAGGTCGTTCAGGTCCGAGGTCGCGAAACGGCCGCCGTCGAGCGGCACCAGCGGACGCAGTTCCGGCGGCAGCACCGGCAGGACTTCGAGAATCATCCACTCGGGCTTGATGCCCGAACGCTGGAATGCCTCGAGGACCTTCAGGCGCTTCGCGTACTTCTTGATCTTCGCTTCGGAGCCGGTGTTCTTGAGCTCGGTGCGCAGCGTCTCGACCTGTTCGTCGATGTTGATCGCGCGCAGCAGCTCGCGAACGCCTTCCGCACCCATCTCGGCGCGGAATTCGTCACCGTATTCCTCGACCTTGTTGTAGTAATCCTCCTCGGTCATGATCTGCCGCGCCTTCAGCGGCGTCATGCCCGGTTCGATCACCACGTAGGCTTCGAAGTACAGCACGCGTTCGATGTCGCGCAGCGTCATGTCGAGCACCATGCCCAGACGCGACGGCAGCGACTTCAGGAACCAGATGTGGGCGACCGGCGAGGCCAGCTCGATGTGCCCCATGCGCTCGCGGCGCACCTTGGCGAGCGTCACTTCGACGCCGCACTTCTCGCAGATCACGCCGCGGTGCTTCAGGCGCTTGTACTTGCCGCACAGGCACTCGTAGTCGCGGATCGGCCCGAAGATCTTCGCGCAGAACAGCCCATCCCGCTCCGGCTTGAAGGTGCGGTAGTTGATGGTTTCCGGCTTCTTGACTTCGCCGAACGACCAGGAGCGGATCTTGTCCGGCGAGGCCAGACCGATCTTGATCGCGTCGAAGACTTCTTCCTGTTGGACTTGCTTGAATAGATCGAGCAGAGCTTTCATCGCTTTCTCTCCGTAGTCCGATTAGTTGCGATCGAGGTCGATGTCGATACCGAGCGAGCGGATTTCCTTCACCAGCACGTTGAAGGATTCCGGCATGCCCGCGTCGATCACGTGGTCGCCCTTGACGAGGTTCTCGTACACCTTCGTCCGGCCGTTCACGTCGTCCGACTTCACCGTCAGCATTTCCTGCAGCACATACGATGCGCCGTAGGCCTCGAGCGCCCACACTTCCATTTCACCGAAACGCTGGCCACCAAACTGCGCCTTGCCGCCCAGCGGCTGTTGCGTGACGAGCGAGTACGGGCCGGTCGAACGCGCGTGCATCTTGTCGTCGACCAAGTGGTGCAGCTTCAGGTAGTGCATGTAGCCAACCGTCACGGCCCGCTCGAATGCCTCACCCGTGCGGCCGTCATACAGGCGCACCTGGTTCTTCGACGGCGTCATGCCGAGCTGCTGCGCGATGTCGTCCGGGAACGCCAGGTCGAGCATCTTCGACATTTCCTCTTCGGTCGCGCCGTCGAACACCGGCGTGGCGAACGGAACGCCCTCGCGCAGGTTCTTCGCGAGTTCGAGGATCTCGTCGTCGCTGAAGCTCTCGAGGTCTTCCGCGCGGCCCGACTCGTTGTAGATCTTGGTCAGGAACACACGCAGTTCCTCGATTTTCGCCTGACGCGCCAGCATCTCGCCGATCCGCCAGCCGAGACCCTTGGCGGCCCAGCCGAGATGGACTTCGAGCACCTGGCCCACGTTCATCCGCGACGGCACACCGAGCGGGTTCAGCACGACGTCGGCCGGACGGCCATCGGCCATGCACGGCATGTCTTCCACCGGCACGATCTTCGAGACCACGCCCTTGTTGCCGTGACGGCCTGCCATCTTGTCGCCAGGCTGCAGGCGACGTTTGACCGCGAGGTACACCTTGACCATCTTCAGCACGCCCGGCGGCAGTTCATCGCCTTGCGTGAGCTTCTTGCGCTTCTCTTCGAAGGCCAGGTCGAACTGGTGACGCTTCTCTTCGATCGAGTTCTTGATCGCTTCGAGCTGGGCCGCCGCTTCTTCATCCGCCAGGCGGATGTCGAACCAGTGGTAGTGGTCCAGATCCGACAGGTAGGCCTGGTCGATCTTGGTGCCCTTGGCCAGCTTCTTCGGGCCGCCGTTAGCGACCTTGCCGTCGAGCATGCGCGCCAGACGCTGGAAGGCATCGCCTTCCACGATGCGCAGCTGATCGTTCAGGTCGAGACGGTAGCGCTTCAGTTCGTCGTCGATGATCTGTTGCGCGCGCTTGTCACGCACGATGCCTTCGCGCGTGAACACCTGCACGTCGATCACCGTGCCGCTCATGCCCGAGGGCACGCGCAGCGACGTATCCTTCACGTCCGAGGCCTTCTCGCCGAAGATCGCGCGCAGCAGCTTCTCTTCCGGCGTCAGCTGGGTCTCGCCCTTGGGCGTGACCTTGCCGACCATCACGTCGCCCGCTTCGACTTCGGCGCCGATGTAGACGATGCCCGATTCGTCGAGACGGCCGAGCTGGACTTCCGCCAGGTTCGAGATGTCGCGCGTGATTTCTTCCGGTCCGAGCTTGGTGTCGCGAGCGACCACGTTCAGCTCTTCGATGTGGATCGACGTGTAGCGATCGTCCGCCACCACGTTCTCCGAGATCAGGATCGAATCCTCGAAGTTGTAACCGTTCCACGGCATGAACGCGATCAGCATGTTCTGGCCGAGCGCGAGCTCGCCCAGGTCCGTCGAGGCGCCGTCGGCCAGCACGTCACCGCGCGCGACCTTGTCGCCCATCTTCACGATCGGACGCTGGTTGATGTTCGTGTTCTGGTTCGAACGCGTGTACTTGATGAGGTTGTAGATGTCGACACCGACCTCACCCGCCACCGCTTCGTCGTCGTTCACGCGAATCACGATACGGCCCGCGTCGACATAGTCGACCACGCCACCGCGATAGGCCTGCACCGTGGTGCCCGAGTCGACCGCGCAGGTGCGCTCGATACCCGTGCCGACCACCGGCTTTTCCGGACGCAGGCAAGGCACGGCCTGGCGCTGCATGTTCGAACCCATCAGTGCACGGTTCGCGTCATCGTGCTCGAGGAACGGGATCAGCGATGCGGCCACCGAGACGATCTGCGACGGCGCCACATCCATGTACTGGATGCGGTCCGGCGTGACCATCATGGTTTCGCCGGCTTCGCGCGCCGACACCAGTTCGTCGGTCAGCGCGCCCGTGTTCTCGTCCACCGAGGCGTTCGCCTGGGCGATCACGTAGCGGCCTTCCTCGATCGCCGACAGGTAATGGATCTGGTCGGTCACCTTGCTGTCCGTGACCTTGCGATACGGCGTCTCGAGGAAGCCGTATTCGTTCAGGTGCGCGTACAGCGCCAGCGAGTTGATCAGGCCGATGTTCGGACCTTCCGGCGTTTCGATCGGGCACACGCGGCCATAGTGGGTCGGGTGCACGTCGCGGACTTCGAAGCCGGCGCGCTCGCGCGTCAGGCCGCCCGGGCCCAGTGCGGAAACACGACGCTTGTGCGTGATTTCCGACAGCGGGTTGGTCTGGTCCATGAACTGCGAGAGCTGCGACGAACCAAAGAACTCGCGGATCGCCGAGGAGATCGGCTTCGAGTTGATCAGGTCGTGCGGCATCAGGTTTTCGCTTTCGGCCTGGCCGAGGCGTTCCTTCACTGCACGTTCGACACGCACCAGGCCGGCACGGAACTGGTTCTCCGCCAGTTCGCCGACACAGCGCACGCGACGGTTGCCGAGGTGGTCGATATCGTCCACTTCGCCCTTGCCGTTGCGCAGCTCGACCAGGATCTTGATGGTCGCCAGGATGTCGTCGTCCAGCAGCGTCATCGGGCCGACGATCTCGTCACGGCCGACGCGGCGGTTGAACTTCATGCGGCCGACCTTCGACAGGTCGTAGGCGTCTTCGCTGTAGAACAGACGGTTGAACAGCGCCTCGACGGCTTCTTCCGTCGGCGGCTCGCCCGGACGCATCATGCGGTAGATCGCGATACGCGCGGCCGTCTTGTCGGCCGTCTCGTCGACGCGCAGCGTCGAGGAGATGTACGGACCCTGGTCCAGATCGTTCGTGTAGATCGTCTGGATTTCCTTGATCTTCGCGTCGCGCAGCTTGTCCAGCACGCTTTCGGTGATCTCGTCGTTCGCGTTCGCGATCACTTCGCCGGTATCGCCGTCGACCACGTTCTTCGCCAGCACGCGGCCGAGCAGATAGTCTTCCGGCACCGAGATGAACTTGGTCTTCGCGGCTTCCAGGTCACGGATGTGCTTCGCGTTGATCCGCTTGTCCTTCTGGACGATCACCTTGCCGTCGCGATCGCTGATGTCGAAGCGCGCGACTTCGCCACGCAGGCGCTCCGGCACGAACTCCATCTGCGCGCCTTCGTCCATCAACATGAAGTTGTCGAACACGAAGAAGTTCGCGAGGATCTGTTCCGGCGTGAGGCCGATCGCCTTCAGCAGGATCGACATCGGCATCTTGCGGCGACGGTCGACGCGGAAGTACAGGATGTCCTTCGGGTCGAATTCGAAGTCGAGCCATGAGCCGCGGTAGGGAATGATCCGCGCCGAGAACAGCAGCTTGCCCGAGCTGTGGGTCTTGCCCTTGTCGTGTTCGAAGAACACGCCCGGGGAACGGTGGAGCTGCGACACGATCACGCGCTCGGTACCGTTGATGACGAACGAGCCGGTCGGCGTCATGAGCGGAATTTCGCCCATGTACACTTCCTGCTCCTTCACTTCCTTGACCACCGGCTTGCTCGGCGATTCCTTGTCGAGCAGCACCAGGCGCACCTTGGCGCGCAGTGCCGAGCAATAGGTTAGGCCGCGCTGCTGACATTCCTTGATGTTGAATGCCGGCGACGACAGGGCGTAGCTCACGAACTCGAGGCGAGCGAAACCGTTGTGCGATACGATCGGGAAAACCGAGGTGAAGGCGGCTTGCAGGCCTTCGGACTTGCGTTGTGCTGCAGACACTTCAGCTTGCAGAAACGTGCGGAATGATTCAAGCTGAGTGGCTAGCAGGAAAGGAACTTGGTGAACGATGGAGCGCTTCGCGAAACTCTTGCGAATACGCTTCTTCTCGGTGAAGGAATATTGCATACGATCTCCGAATCACGGCGGGCGCTATCGAGGCGGGATACCTAGACGTGTCAAACCCGAGTGTTCACCGACTGAGACCCGATAGCCGCGCGGCGGCTCGAGCCGAGAAGCTTGGTGGTTGGCCGCTACCAACCGCTGGCTGACGGCAGCGGATGCCTGTGTTGCCCGCTACCCGACCAAACTTGCCTTCTGCAGTCGCTTCAGAAGACAAAGAGAATCGCCGGTTGCACGCATCGTCATGCGGCCAGGACGATTTTCTTTGGCTTCTGAGGCCATCCGCTTTGACACTCATATTGAGTGTCAAAACAGCGTCCCCACAAAGCACAAAAAGGCCGGCGGTATAAAACCGTCAGCCTTCGCGCAGCTTGTCGAAACTTACTTGATTTCGACCTTTGCGCCTGCTTCTTCTAGCTTCTTCTTCGCTTCTTCAGCGGTAGCCTTGGGCACGGCTTCCTTGACGGGCTTCGATGCGCCGCCGTCAACCAGGTCCTTCGCTTCCTTCAGGCCCAGGCCCGTCAGTTCGCGAACTGCCTTGATGACGGAAACCTTGTTGGCGCCCGTTTCAGCCAGGACGACCGTGAATTCGGTCTGCTCTTCGGCTGCAGCAGCTGCGCCGCCGCCTGCCGGACCAGCAACTGCCACTGCAGCTGCCGACACGCCGAACTTCTCTTCGAATGCCTTGACCAGTTCGTTCAGTTCCAGAACAGTCATGCCTTCGACTGCTGCCAGGATGTCTTCTTTTGCGATTGCCATGTGAAATACTCCTAAATTTGAATGCGGGTACAGCCAGCGATCTGTGATGCTGACGTTATGCAGCTTCGGTCTGTTTCTTCTCGGCCAGCGCGGCCAGGGCGCGCGCGAAACCGGAAACAGGCGACTGCATGACGAACAGCAGCTTCGAGAGCAGTTCTTCTCGGCTCGGGATGCTTGCCAGCGCTTGCACGCCAGCCTTGTCCATCGCCTTGCCATCGAACAAACCCGCCTTGATGATCAGCTTGTCATTGCTCTTCGCGAAGTCGTTCACGACCTTCGCGGCAGCAATCGCATCTTCCGAGATGCCGTAGATCAGCGGGCCGGTCATCTGCTCTGCCAGCGTAGCAAACGGCGTACCTTCAACTGCGCGACGTGCCAGGGTGTTTTTCAGCACGCGCAGGTACACCTGCTTTTCGCGCGCTTGCGCGCGCAGCTTGGTCAGATCGCCAACCGCAATTCCACGATACTCAGCCAGCACAACGGTCTGGGCCTTCGCGACTTGCGCGAAAACCTCAGCGACGACGGCTTGCTTGTCTTCTCTATTAAGCGGCACGGTTAGCCTCCAGAAACGATACGATCGGCATGTGCCTTTCGTACCTCGTTCAACAACGGCGTCCGAGTCGTCAGGAGTATTTCCGCCGCCGGCCCGGATCGCTCCGCGCCTTCGGCTACACCACTTCAAAACTTGTTCGGGTTCGCCATCTGCGTTGGCCTGCATTAAGGGAGTGCCTGCCTGCTGCCTCCCACCAACGATCTTTGATAACCGATCACTTTGCGCTCACGCGCCCGGCAACCGCCCAAAGCCCTGGTTGGACAGCCCCGCCGCGGCAGGCCCGTCCGAATACTTCGATTACTGTGAGGCCAGCGACGATTGGTCGACGCGAACGCCGATGCCCATCGTGCTCGACAGCGCGATCTTGCGCAGATACACGCCCTTGCTGGTTGCCGGCTTGGCCTTCTGCAGCGCTTCGATCAGCGCCGACAGGTTGGAGCGCAGCGCGGTCGGCTCGAACGATGCACGGCCGATCGTGGCGTGGATGATACCGGCCTTGTCCACACGGAACTGGACCTGACCCGCCTTCGCGTTCTTGACTGCGGTGGCGACGTCCGGCGTGACCGTGCCGACCTTCGGGTTCGGCATCAGGCCGCGCGGGCCGAGGATCTGGCCCAGCGTACCGACGATACGCATCGTGTCCGGCGAAGCGATCACGATGTCGAAATCCATTTGACCGGCCTTGATCTGCTCGGCCAGGTCTTCCATGCCGACGATTTCCGCGCCGGCTGCACGAGCCTGCTCGGCCTTCTCGCCTTGTGCGAACACGGCAACACGAACCGACTTGCCGGTACCTGCCGGCAGCACGACCGAACCACGGACCACTTGATCCGACTTCTTCGCATCGATGCCGAGCTGAACCGCGACGTCGATCGATTCATTGAACTTGGCGCTCGCATATTCCTTCACGAGTGCCAGTGCGTCTTCGATCGCGTACAGTTTCTGACGGTCGACCTTAGCGGCAAATGCCTGACGACGCTTCGAGATCTTGGCCATTTACACGCCCTCCACAGGGATGCCCATCGAGCGTGCGCTGCCTGCGATGGTACGAACTGCCGCGTCCAGATCCGCTGCCGTGAGGTCAGGCATCTTGGTCTTCGCGATTTCTTCAGCTTGCGCGCGCGTGATCGAACCGACCTTGTCGGTGTGGGGCTTGCTCGAGCCCTTGTCGATCTTCGCGGCCTTCTTGATCAGGACGGTCGCCGGCGGCGTCTTCATCACGAACGTGAAGCTCTTGTCCGCGAATGCCGTGATCACGACCGGAACCGGCAAGCCCGGCTCCATGGCTTGAGTCTGCGCGTTGAACGCCTTGCAGAACTCCATGATGTTCAGGCCGCGCTGGCCCAGTGCCGGACCGACCGGCGGCGACGGGTTGGCTTTACCTGCAGGAATCTGCAGCTTGATAAAGCCGACAATTTTCTTTGCCATGTGTACACCTCGTTGGAACGTCGAACTGACGTTCGGTGAGTGATAACGCGCGTTCGTCTTGCGACTACTGACGCTCCTCAACGGTCAATGATGCGGACCGTAATCGCGACGGCGGGCAGCGCGAAGGCTGCCCATCCAAACTCAGACTTTCTCGACCTGGCCGAACTCGAGCTCGACCGGCGTTGCCCGTCCAAAAATGGTGACGGACACGCGCACTCGCGATTTTTCGTAGTTGACTTCTTCGACCGTGCCGTTGAAATCGGTGAACGGGCCTTCCTTGACCCGGACCATCTCGCCCACTTCGAACAGGGTTTTCGGACGCGGCTTCTCCACGCCTTCCTGCATCTGCGACATGATCTTTTCGACTTCCCGCGGGGAAATCGGGCTCGGCCGATTGCGCGCGCCACCGACGAAGCCGGTCACCTTGGCCGTGTTCTTCACGAGGTGCCAGGTTTCATCGGTCATTTCCATCTCGACCAACACATAGCCGGGGAAGAAACGACGCTCGGTCACTGCCTTGTGGCCACCCCGGACTTCGACGACCTCTTCGGTCGGCACCAGGATCTGGCCAAACTTGTCTTGCATGCCGGCACGTTCGATGCGCTCCTGAAGCGCACGTTGCACGCTCTTCTCCATACCGGAGTAGGCGTGCACGACGTACCAACGCTTTCCGCTCGGGAGCGCCGGAGTATCGCTCATATCATTTCCAACCCAGAATCGCCGAGAAAATCACCCATGCGATCGACTTATCGCTAAGCCAAAGGAAGAGTGCCATAACCAGCACAAACCCGAACACCACCAGCGTGGTTTGCGTGGCTTCCTTGCGCGTCGGCCATACGACCTTGCGCACCTCCCGGTAGGAATCCTTCGCGAAGGCGATGAAGCTCTTGCCCGGAAGCGACATCAGGGCGACGGCGACACCAGCGATGACCCCAACTGCCAATGCAGCGCCGCAGATGTACCACTCCTTGCCACCAAGCAAGAAAAAGCCCGCAAATCCGGCCAAGACCAACAATACGCCCAGGCCCAGCATCAGCTTATCGCCGGAGGCATTTACAGTTTCGACGGATGGATTCGCCATAACACCTTAAAACAAATGCCACGTCTGAACGTGGCGATTTGGCAGGGGCAGAGGGAATCGAACCCCCAACCTTCGGTTTTGGAGACCGACGCTCTGCCAGTTGAGCTATACCCCTGTACCAGTGGGACCGGACAACTCCGGCCCCAAAACTGTCGATCAGCGACTAACTGGCTTAGTCGAGGATCTTGGCGACGACGCCGGCGCCGACGGTACGGCCACCTTCGCGGATCGCGAAGCGCAGACCTTCTT
>JAYFRU010000026.1:0-14057 GCA_040946965.1 Burkholderia sp.
CCCCCCCCCCCCCCCCCCCCCCCCCCCCCCCCCCCCCCCCCCCCCCCCCCCCCCCCCCCCCCCCCCCCCCCCGCCAGCAGGATGGCCGCCAGGTCGTCGGCGTGGATGTGGTTGGTATAGACGTCGTCGGCATCGACCAGCGCCGGCGTGCCGCGCTCGAGCCGCGCGATCGGCAGCCGGTTGGCGGCGTAGATGCCCGGGATCCGCACGATCCGCGCCGACAGCGCGCCGCGCGCCGTGGCCGCCCGCAGCTGCCGCTCCGCCGACACGCGCCGCACCGCGCGCGCATTGGCCGGCCGCACCGGCCGCGTCTCGTCGACCCGCGCGCCGCCGCAATCCCCATACACGCCGCTGGTGCTGGCATAGACCAGGCGCAGGGGCTCGCCAGGCCCCTCGGGTACAATGCCTGTTGTCCCAGGCGCCACCTGGCCCTGGCCGCAGTCCGTGCCGCGCCGCCAGGCCCCGGACAGGGCGCGCATCCGGCCCACCGGCACCGCACCCTGCCGGGCCGGTCCGCCCCGCGCACGGTGCCGTGCGCCGAGCGCCGCGATCAGCGCCCGGGTGCGCCGGTCGTCCTGGCCCGAGGGCTGCGGCGGCGCCAGCAGCAGCACCTGCCGCGCCAGGCCGCCGAGCCGCGCCAGCGTCGCCGGCCGGTCCAGGTCGCCGACCACCGGCACCACGCCCGCGACGGCCAGTTCGGCGCGCCGCGCCGGCTGGCTGGTCAGCGCGATGATCCGCGGCGGGCGAGCCCGCGCGCGCAACTGTTCGACGCAGCGCAT
This sequence comes from Burkholderia sp., assembly GCA_040946965.1. Taxonomy (GTDB): domain Bacteria; phylum Pseudomonadota; class Gammaproteobacteria; order Burkholderiales; family Burkholderiaceae; genus Burkholderia. The sequence goes on from JAYFRU010000026.1 coordinate 780, forward strand.
GCCGACATCGCCGCAACCGACGATCAGGACGCGCGAGCGGCGCAGGATTCGTGTCGCAATCATGGTGTTACCGGAATTCGTAGCGCAAACATTGTAGCCGCCGTGCGCGATTCGCACGGTCCCCACTTTTGGTTCATGGACTTATGGCATTCAACGTCATCCTCAAGCAAAGCGGTCGACAGTTCCAGGTCGAGGCCGAAGAAACCGTGCTGGCAGCCGCGCTGCGCCAGAACGTGCACCTGCCTTACGGCTGCAAGAACGGCGCCTGCGGCTCCTGCAAGGGGCAGATCGTCCAGGGGCAGGTCGAGCAGCGCCCGCACGCGGCCTCCGCGCTGTCCAACGACGAACGCACGCGCGGGCTGGCCCTGCTGTGCTGCGCCACCGCCCAGTGCGACCTCGAGATCGACGTGCGCGAGATCGCCGGCGTCGACGGCGTGCAGGTCAAGAAGCTGCCCTGCCGCGTCAACGTGATCGAGCGGCGTGCCGACGACGTGATCGTGCTGAAGCTGCAGCTGCCGGCCAACGAGCGCCTGCAGTACCTGGCCGGCCAGTACATCGAATTCATCCTGAAGGACGGCTCGCGCCGCAGCTACTCGATGGCCAGCGCGCCGCACGAGGAAGGCCCGGTCGAGCTGCACATCCGCCACCTGCCCGGCGGCAAGTTCACCGATCACGTCTTCAACACCATGAAGGAGCGCGAGATCCTGCGCTTCGAGGGACCGCTCGGCACCTTCTTCCTGCGCGAGGATTCGGAAAAGCCGATCGTGCTGCTGGCCTCGGGCACCGGCTTCGCGCCGATCAAGGCGATCGTCGAGCACGCGCGGCATAGCGGCTTCACGCGGCCGATGCGCCTGTACTGGGGCGCGCGCCGCAAGAAGGACCTCTACCTGTTCGAGCTGGCCGAGCAGTGGGCGCGCGAGATCCCGAACTTCCGGTTCGTGCCGGTGCTCTCCGAGCCCGACGCCGACGACGCCTGGAGCGGCCGCACCGGCTTCGTGCATCGCGCCGTGGTGGAAGACCTGCCTGACCTGTCCGATTTCCAGGTCTATGCCTGCGGCGCGCCGGTGATGGTCGAATCGGCCCAGCGCGATTTCACCGCCCACCACCAACTGCCGGCCGAGGAGTTCTACGCGGACTCCTTCACCAGCGCGGCCGACCTGGCCCACGCCGTCTGAGCCCTGCGGCGGGCCGTCGGCCGGGCGCCCGCTCGCGCCGCATCTTCATGCCCTGCCGACGTCGCGCCCGGCATGAAAATGCAGCGCCGACACTCGCTTGTCGCAAGCGAGCGGTTTACTTGTTGCTGCGTCATGCCGTATGCTTGCGCCATGAACCGCTTCCTGTCCGCTCTCCGACGTCGCCGCTCGCCGCACCGCATGGCTGCCGCCGGCTCGTCACGGACGCACGCGTAACCCCTCTTCGTTACGCACCAGCTGTTCGAACCCCCAAGCCACGGCATTTCGTGGCTTTTTTGTTGTCTTTTCCCCTTGTCGCTACCCGCTGGAGCTCGCTGCCATGCCTCTGAACGAATTTCCGATCGACTCGCTGATGTACATCACGAACCGCCCCGACATCGTGTTCACGTACGGCAAGGGTTCCTGGCTCTACGATCACACCGGCAAGCGCTATCTGGATTTCATCCAGGGTTGGGCGGTCAACAGCCTGGGCCACTGCAACGACGGCGTGGTCGAGGCGCTCAAGACCCAGGCCGAGCGCCTGCTGAACCCGTCGCCCGCCTTCTACAACGAGCCGATGGCCAAGCTCGCCGGCCTGCTCACGCAGCACAGCGTGTTCGACAAGGTGTTCTTCGCCAACAGCGGCGCGGAGGCCAACGAAGGCGCGATCAAGCTCGCGCGCAAGTGGGGCCGCCAGTTCAAGGACGGCGCCTACGAGATCATCACCTTCGACCACAGCTTCCACGGCCGTACGCTGGCCACCATGTCGGCCAGCGGCAAGCCCGGCTGGGACACCATCTACGCGCCGCAGGTACCGGGCTTCCCGAAGGCCGAGCTCAACGACATCGCCTCGGTCGAGAAGCTGATCACCGGCAAGACCGTCGCCGTGATGCTCGAGCCGATCCAGGGCGAAGGCGGCGTGATCCCGGCCACCGCCGAATTCATGCAGCAGCTGCGCGAGCTGACCCGCAAGCACGAGCTGCTGCTGATCGTCGACGAGGTGCAGAGCGGCTGCGGGCGTGCCGGCACGCTGTTCGCCTATGAGCTGTCGGGCGTCGAGCCGGACATCATGACGCTCGGCAAGGGCATCGGCAGCGGCGTGCCGCTCGCCGCGCTGCTGGCCAAGGCCGAGGTGGCCGTGTTCGAGGCCGGCGACCAGGGCGGCACCTACAACGGCAACCCGCTGATGACGGCGGCCGGCTACTCGGTGATCTCGCAGCTGGTGGCGCCGGGCTTCCTCGAGAGCGTGCGCGAGCGCGCCGACTACCTGAAGCAGAGCCTGCTGCAGCTCTCGGAGGAACGCGGCTTCGAGGGCGAGCGCGGCGAGGGCCTGCTGCGCGCCCTGCTGCTGGGCAAGGACATCGGCCCGCAGATCGTCGAGAAGGCGCGCGACATGGGTCCGGACGGCCTGCTGCTGAACGCGGCGCGCCCGAACCTGCTGCGCTTCATGCCGGCGCTGAACGTGACGAACGCGGAAATCGACCAGATGATGGCGATGCTGCGCTCGATCCTCGACATGCTCTGATTGGACGACGAGACCCGCCATGCATCTCGACGACGAGGCACTGAGCATCCGGATCTTCGAGCCCGCCCACACCGAACGGGTGATCGCGCTCTGGATCGAGGCGTTCCCGAGCTACTCGGATCGCAGCGTACCGCATCGCGACCCGCGCTTCGCCATCGAGATGAAGCTCGCCACGCAGCCCGAGCTGTTCTTCGTCGCGCTGCGCGGTACGCGCCTAGTGGGCACCGTGATGGCGGGCTACGACGGCCATCGCGGCTGGCTGTATTCGTTCGCGGTCGCCAACGAGGCACGCCGGCTCGGCATCGGTCGCGCGATGATGGCGCACGCCGAGGCCGAGCTCGCCGCCCTGGGCTGCCGCAAGATCAACCTGCAGGTGCTGCAGGACAACGATGAGGCCTGCCGCTTCTACGCGGCGCTCGGCCTACCAGGTCGAGCCGCTGGTGTCGTTCGATCACCAGCAGCTCGCCGGTGAAGCGCGGCTGGCTGACGCGCGAGCGCAGCGCGAAACCCTCGCGCTGCCAGAACGCCAGCGCGCGCGGATGGGTCGACACGGCGGCCAGCCGCAGGCGCGTCGCGCCCCAGTCGCGCGCGAGCGTCTCGATCAGGCTCAGCGCGACGTGGCCCTGGTGTGCCTGATCGAACAGCAGCAGGCCGAGGAAGGCGCCGTCGGGCCCGGGGTGGGCGCGGATCAGGTCGGCGCAGCCGATGGTTTCGGCGCCGAGTTCGAAGCCGAGCATGAACTTGTCGGTCGCGCCCTTGCCGGGCGGCATGCCGTCGAAGAAGTCGTCGACATCGTCCCGGCACGGCGCGCGGCCCTCGACGGCCAGCGTGTAGGCGGGGGCCGCCAGGAACAGGCGCAGCACGGCGGCCTCGTCGGCCTCGCGCGTGAGCGCGCGCACCGTCAGCGTGCCCGCCTCGGATGGCGCTGCGGCGCGGGCGGTTTCCCGGTCCCTCATCGCGGCACGGGCCTCATTCGCTCGCGCCGGCCGGGCGCGGCGGCGGCATGCGGCGCGCGCGGCGCCGTTCGGCGGCCACGCGCAGGCGGTCCATGTAGAGATAGACCACCGGCGTGGTGTAGAGCGTCAGCACCTGTGAGACGATCAGGCCGCCGACGATCGCGATGCCCAGCGGCGCGCGCAGCTCGGCGCCGTCGCCGTGCCCGAAGGCCAGCGGCAGCGCGCCGAGCATGGCGGCCATGGTGGTCATCATGATCGGCCGGAAGCGCAGCCGGCAGGCCTCGTGGATCGCGTCGAACGAGGAGTGGCCCTGGCGCGTGGCCTCGATCGCGAAGTCGACCATCATGATGGCGTTCTTCTTGACGATGCCGATCAGCAGGATCACGCCGATCAGCCCGATGATGCCGAACTCGGTCTTGAACAGCAGCAGGCCGAGCAGGGCACCCATGCCGGCCGAGGGCAGGGTGGAGAGGATCGTGATCGGATGGATGTAGCTCTCGTAGAGCATGCCCAGCACGATGTAGATCGCTGCGGCGGCGGCCGCGATCAGCAGCAACTGGTCCTGCAGCGCCTTCTGGAAGGCCTGCGCGGTGCCCTGGAAGCTGCCGGTGATGGTGGGCGGCATGCCCAGCTCGGCCATGGTCTGGTAGATCACCCGGGTGGCGTCCGACAGCGCCACGCCCGGCGGCAGGTTGAAGGAGATGGTGGTGGCCACGAACAGGCCCTGGTGGCTGACCGACAAGGGCGTGGTGGCCGGCCCGAAGCTGGCGATCGCCGAGAGCGGCACCATGGTCGACTTCGAGGTCGAGACCGCCGCGCCTGCGGAGGCGATCGACTTGCCGGTCGCTGCGATCGAGTTGAGCGCCGCGTTGCGCGCTGAATCGGAGGCGATCGCCGCCGCGCTGCTGGTGCCGGTGCCCGCCGCGCTGCCCGCCACGAAGGTGCCGGCCGCAGCATTGGTGGAGGACGAACCGCTGGCCGAGCCGCCGGTGGTGCTGATCCAGATCTGCTTGAGCATCTCCGGATCCTGCCAGTACTGCGGCGCGACCTCCATCACCACGTGGTACTGGTTCAACGGGTTGTAGATGGTCGAGACCTGGCGCTGGCCGAAGGCGTCGTACAGCGCGTTGCCGATCTCGGCCGGCTGGATGTTCAGGCGCGCGGCGGTGGCGCGGTCGATGTTGACCATCGCCTCCAGGCCGCCCTGCTGCTGGTCGGAGTTGACGTCGGCCAGCTGCGGCTTGCCCTGCAGCGCCTCGGTCAGCTTCGGCCCCCACTGGTAGAGCTCGGCGGTCGAATCGCCGAACAGCGTGAACTGGTATTGCGCGTTCGACTGCCTTCCGCCCACGCGCAGGTCCTGGGCCGCCTGCAGGAAGGTGCGCGCGCCGGCCACGCGCGCCAGGCGCGGGCGCAGCTGGGCGATCACCTGGTCGGCCGAGAGCTTGCGGCCCGGCTTGTCCTTGAGCGTGATGAACATGAAGCCGGCATTGGTCGCGCGCCCGCCGCTGAAGCCGGCCACGGTGACCACGTTCGGGTCCGACTGCACGATCTTCATCATATCGGTGAACTTGAGCTTCATCGCCTGGAACGAGGTCGACTGGTCGGCCTGGATCCCGCCGATCAGCATGCCGGTGTCCTGCTGCGGGAAAAAGCCCTTGGGGATCTTCACGTAGAGCAGCACGTTCAGCGCGACGGTGGCCACCAGCGACAGCACGATGAGGCGCGGATGGCGAAGCGCCCACACCACGGTGACGTCGTAGCCGTGCTGCAGGCGCGCGAAGCCGCGCTCGAGCCAGCGCGCCACGCGCCCTTCCTCGCGCTTGGGATCGTGCTCGGGCAGCAGGCGCGCGCACATCATCGGCGTGAGCGTGAGCGAGACGAACAGCGAGACGAAGATCGCCAGCGACAGCGTCAGCGCGAATTCGCGGAACAGCCGCCCGACAATGCCGCTCATCAGCAGGATCGGCAGGAACACCGCCACCAGCGAAAGGCTGATCGACAGCACCGTGAAGCCCACCTCGCGCGCGCCCTCGAAGGCCGCCTGCAGGCGCGGCTTGCCGCTCTCGATATGGCGCGAGATGTTCTCCAGCACCACGATCGCGTCGTCGACCACGAAGCCGGTGGCCACGATCAGCGCCATCAACGAGAGGTTGTCGAGCGAGAAGCTGAGCAGGTACATCGCGCCGAAGGTGCCGATGATCGAGATCGGCACCGCCACGCTCGGGATCAGGGTGGCGCGCCAGTTGCGCAGGAACAGGAACACCACCATCACCACCAGCCCAACCGCGATCAGCAGCGTGTGCTCGGTATCGGTCAGCGAGGCGCGGATGGTGCGCGAGCGGTCCAGCACCGGCGCCACGTCGACGTCGGCCGGCATGCCGGCGGTGAGCTGCGGCAGCGAGGCCTTGACGCAGTCCACCGCGTCGATGATGTTGGCGCCCGGCGAGCGGTAGAGGATCACCAGCACCGCCTTCTTGCCGTTGGCCAGGCCCACGTTGCGCAGGTCCTCGACCGAGTCCACCACGCTGCTGACGTCGTCGAGCCGCACCGCCGCGTTGTTGCGATAGGCGATCACCAGGTCGCGGTACTGCGAGGCCTGGTCGTTGGTATAGAGCTGGTAGTGGGTGGGCCCGTATTCGATCGCGCCTTTCGGGCTGTTGGCATTGGCCGAGGCGAGCGCGGCGCGCACGTCCTCCAGGCCGATGCCGTAGTGGAACAGCGCGTGCGGCTCGAGCTCGATGCGCACCGCCGGGTTGGCCGAGCCCGACACGTCCACCTCGCCGATCCCCTCGATCTGCGAGAGCGCCTGCTGCAGAACGGTGGAGGCCGCATCGTAGAGGCGCGCCGGCGAGGCCGTGTCGGAGGTGACCGCCAGCACCATGATCGGCGAGTCGGCCGGGTTGACCTTCTTGTAGGTCGGGTTGCTCTTGAGGCTGGCGGGCAGGTCGGCGCGTGCCGCGTTGATGGCGGCCTGCACGTCGCGCGCGGCGCCGTCGATGTCGCGGTCCAGCCCGAACTGCAGGATGATGCGCGCGCTGCCCACCGAGCTGGTCGAGGTCATCTCGGTGACGTCGGCGATCGAGCCCAGGTGCCGCTCCAGCGGGCTGGTCACGCTGGTGGCCACCGTGTCGGGGCTGGCCCCGGGCAGCGAGGCCGACACCGAGATGGTCGGGAAGTCCACCTGCGGCAGCGGCGAGACCGGCAGCCTGACGAAGGCGAACAGGCCCGACAGCGCGATCCCGAGCGCGAGCAGGGTGGTCGCGATCGGGCGCTGGATGAACAGGCGCGACAGATTCATTTACGCGCCTGTTCCATTGCCGCCGGCGGCCGGCCGGCGCCGCTCGAAGGCCTGCCGCACGCGGCGCGCCAGCGAATCGAAGCCGAGGTAGATCACCGGCGTGGTGAACAGCGTCAGCACCTGCGAGACGATCAGGCCGCCGGCGATCGCGATCCCCAGCGGCTGGCGCAGCTCCGAGCCCGCGCCCGAGCCGACGATCAGCGGCACCGCGCCGAGCAGGGCGGCCAGGGTGGTCATCAGGATCGGCCGGAAGCGCAGCAGGCAGGCCTGGTAGATCGCCTCGCGCGGCGATTTCCCTTCGTTGCGTTCGGCCTCGAGCGCGAAGTCGATCATCATGATCGCGTTCTTCTTGACGATGCCGATCAGCAGCACGATGCCGTTGATGCCGATGATGTCGAGGTCGTGGCCGGTGATCATCAGCGCGAGCAGGGTGCCCACGCCGGCCGAGGGCAGGGTGGAGAGGATCGTGATCGGGTGGATGTAGCTCTCGTAGAGCACGCCCAGCACGATGTACATGGTCACGATCGCTGCCAGGATCAGGAACAGCTGGTTCGACAGCGAGGACTGGAAGGCCAGTGCCGCGCCCTGGAAACGGGTCTGGAACGAGGCCGGCAGCCCGATCGCCTTCTCGGCGGCGGTGATGGCATTGACGCCCTCGCCGAGCGAGGCGCCCGGCGCGAGGTTGAAGGACACCGTGGCGGCCGGGAACTGGCCGAGGTGGGTGACCAGCAGCGGGGCGGGGCGTTCGTGGAACTTGGCGATCGAGGACAGCGGCACCTGGCCGCCGCCCGAGGCCGGCAGGTAGATGCTGTTGAGCGACTCCACGTAGTGCTGCATCTGCGGCTCGGCTTCCAGGATCACGCGGTACTGGTTCGACTGCGTGAAGATGCTCGAGACGATGCGCTGGCCGAAGGCGTCGTACAGCGCGTTGTCGACGGTGGCCGGGGTGATGCCGAAGCGCGCTGCGGTGGCGCGATCGATCTCGACGTAGACCGACTTGCCGTTGGCCTGCAGGTCGGTGGCCACGTCGGCCAGCGAGGGCTCCTTCTGCAGCTGCTGTATCAGCTTGGGCACCCAGGTGGCGAAATCGTCGGGATTCGGGCTGGTCAGCAGGAACTGGTACTGGGTCGGGCTGACCGTGGAGTCGATGGTCAGATCCTGCACCGGCTGCATGTAGAGCTGGATGCCCGGCAGGTTCGCCACCTGCTTCTGCAGGTCGCGGATGATCTGCGTGGCCGATTCGCTGCGGTCGTCGCGGTTCTTCAGGTTGATCAGCATGCGCCCGCTGTTGAGCGTGATGTTCGAGCCGTCCACGCCGATGAAGGAGGTCAGGCCATCGACGTTCGGGTTCTTCAGGACCTCGGCGGCCAGCGCCTGCTGCCGCTCGGCCATCGAGCTGTAGGAGACCGCCTGCGGCGCCTGGGTGATGGCCTGGATCACGCCGGTGTCCTGCACCGAGAAGAAGCCCTTGGGCACGTAGATGTAGAGCAGGGCGGTCAGCGCCAGGGTCAGCAGGGCCACCACCAGGGTCGAGCGCTTGCGCTCCAGCACCCAGCGCAGCGCCGTGCCGTAGCGCGCGATCACCTTGTCGATCACCACGTGCACGCGCGTCTCGAAGCGGTGCGCGCCCATCGGCGGGGTGTGGCGCAGGAGCTTGGCGCACATCATCGGCACCAGGGTCAGCGAGACCACCGCCGAGATCACGATGGTCACCGCCAGGGTGATCGCGAACTCGTGGAACAGGCGGCCCACCACGTCGCCCATGAACAGCAGCGGGATCAGCACCGCGATCAGCGAGACCGTCAGCGAGATGATGGTGAAGCCGATCTGCCTGGAGCCCTTGAGCGCGGCCTCCAGCGGCCCCTCGCCTTCCTCCACGTAGCGCGCGATGTTCTCGATCATCACGATCGCGTCGTCGACCACGAAGCCGGTGGCGATGGTCAGCGCCATCAGCGAGAGGTTGTTCAGCGAGAAGCCGGCCAGGTACATCACGGCCAGCGTGCCGATCAGCGAGAGCGGCACCGACAGGCTCGGGATGATGGTCGCGTAGATATTGGCCAGGAACAGGTACATCACCAGCACCACCAGCACCACCGCCAGCGCCAGCTCGAACTGCACGTCGCGCACTGCGGCGCGGATCATGGTGGTGCGGTCGGTGACGATCTGCACGTCGAGCGCGGCCGGCAGCGTCTCCTGCAGCTTGGGCAGGATCTGCTTGATCGCGTCGACGGTCTGGATCACGTTGGCGCCGGGCTGGCGCTGCACGTTGACGATGATCGCCGGTTCGGAGTCGACCCAGGCGCCGAGCTTGGTGTTCTCGGTGCCGGCGATCACCTTGGCCACGTCGGTCAGCATCACCGGGCGGCCATTCTTGTAGGCCACCACCGCGTCGTTGTACTGGTCGGCGCTGGTCAGCTGGTCGTTGGCGTTGATCGTGTAGGCACGCGTCGGGCCGTCGAAGTTACCCTTCGGCGTGTTGACGTTGAGGTTCGAGATGGTGGTGCGCAGGTCGTCGAGGTTCAGCCCGTATTGCGCCAGCGCCAGCGGGTTGGCCTGGATCCGCACCGCCGGCCGGTTGCCGCCCGACAGGCTCACCAGGCCCACGCCCGAGACCTGTGAGATCTTCATCGCCAGGCGCGTGTCGGTCAGGTCCTGCACCTGCGAGAGCGGCAGCGTCTTGGAGGTGATCGCCAGCGTCAGGATCGGCGCGTCGGCCGGGTTGACCTTGGCGTAGATCGGCGGCGCGGGCAGGTCCGAGGGCAGCAGGTTGCCGGCCGCGTTGATGGCGGCCTGCACTTCCTGCTCGGCGATGTCCAGCGGCAGGTCTAGGCTGAACTGCAGCGTGATCACCGAGGCGCCGGCCGAGCTCTGCGAGGACATCTGGTTGGGCGAGGGCATCTGGCCGAACTGGCGCTCCAGCGGCGCGGTCACCGAGGAGGTCATCACCTCGGGGCTCGCGCCGGGGTAGAAGGTCTGCACCTGGATGGTCGGGTAGTCGACCTCGGGCAGCGCGGCCAGCGGCAGGAAGCGCAGCGAGACCAGGCCGGCCAGCATGATCGCCGCCATCAGCAGGGCGGTGCCGACTGGGCGAAGAATGAATAGACGTGACGGATTCATCGATCAGGCGTCGTCATTGCGCGGCGGATTGGGACGCGCCGTGATGGCGATGGTCCTGCGCGCCCGAGGCACCGCTGGCGCCCTTCGGATGCTCGGCCGGGATGGTGATCTTGGCACCCTCGCGCAGCCGGTCGACGCCGTCGGTGACCACCCGCTCGCCCACCTGCACGCCATCGGCGATGTTGGTGCGCTCGTCGTCCACCGGGCCCGGCTTGACCTTGCGTACCGCGACCGTGTTGTCGGGCTTGACGATGTAGACGAACTGGCCGATCGAGCCGGTCTGCACTGCGGCGGTCGGCACGATCACCGCGTCCTTCAGCGTGTCCACCAGGAGGCGCGTGTTGACGAACTGATTCGGGAACAGCAGGTTGTTCTTGTTGGCGAAGGTCGCGCGTAGCTTGACGGTGCCGGTGGTGGTGTCGATCTGGTTGTCGAAGGTTTCCAGCGAGCCGGCCTCGAGCGGCACGATGTTGTTGCGGTTGTAGGCCGTCACCGACAGCGACTGGCCGGCGCCGACCTGCTTCAGGATCGGCGGCAGGTTGTCTTCCGAGGTGGTGAAGATCACGCTCATCGGCTGCAGCTGGGTGATCACTACCAGGCCGTTGGTGTCGCCCGGCGTCACGTAGTTGCCGGCATCCACCTGGCGCAGGCCGACGCGGCCCGGGACGGGCGCGGTCACGCGCGCGTAGGTCAGGTTCAGCTTGGCCGAGTCGATCGAGGCCTGGTCGGTCTTCACGGTGCCTTCGTACTGCTTGACCAGCGAGGCCTGCGTATCGGCCTGCTGGCCCGAGATCGAGTCCTGCGCGAGCAGCGTCTGGTAGCGCTTCAGGTCCAGCCGCGCGGTGGCCAGCAGCGCCTGATCGCGCGCCAGCGTGCCCTCGGCGGTCTCGAGCGCGACCTGGTAGGGGCGCGGGTCGATCTGCACCAGCAGGTCGCCCTTCTTGACCATCTGCCCTTCGGTGAAATTGACCGACTGCAGGTAGCCGGACAGTTGCGTTTTCACCGTCACGGTGGCCAGCGGCGTGACGGTGCCGAGAGCGGACAGCACGATCGGCATCTCGCCGCGCGAGGCGGTGGCCACCTGCACCGGCTGCGGCTGGTTGGCGAAATCGGCCGGGCCGCCGTGGCGGCGAGCGCCGCCCTGGCCGGCCTGCTGGCCGTTGGCCGGCGCTTCGTTCTTCTTCCACGGATGCCACCACAGCAGCGCGCCCCCGATCACGACGAGCGCGGCCACGCCGATCGCGATCGGCCGGCGGCGCTTGCGCGGCGCCGGATCCTGCGGCGGGGGGGCGGAGGAGCGAGGCGTTTGCGATTCCTGATTGTTCATGTTCGATCTGGCTGACGCTGGCGTGAGCGGGCGTGGGAGGCGTCGTGCGCGGGTGCGCCAGGCAGGCGCGCCACGTCGGACGGCGAAAGAGCGGAGCGTCGGGCGGGCAGTGGCCCGGCGCGAGGTTGCATGATGCTACGTTGCGAGCCGGCCTATCGTCCAGAGGACTTTCTTTCAACGGTTTACTGGGGTAACCACATGTTTTTCCGTCGTGACGATCGGGTGACGCGCGCATGACGATTGGCTGACGGCGGGGCGGGGATAGATCGGCCCCTTTGCGGGCGCGTGCGCACCGACATCGCTTCGGCATGGCGGGCTCGCACGATACCGTGTCGCGTCAGGCGAAGCGGGCGGCGCCGGCGAGTCCGGCGGCGGCCTCCGCTCATTTCGATTTCGGCATGCCGCGCCGCGCTCCGGCAAGATGGCACGCGCCGTCGACCGGGCCGGTCGGCGGCCCTGGCGGCTTCAGCCGCGTCGCGTCGGCACCGCGACGCCGATCTCGCGCGTGATCTTGGCGATGCACTCGTGCATGGCCGGCACCGCGGTTTCGAGCAGCCACTCGGGCGGGTACTGCTGGGCGGCGCCGCCGCAATTGACGGCATAGCGCTGGCCCGAGGGGCCGACGAAACCTGCCGCGATCGCATTGAGCCCGTCGCGCCATTCGCCGATCGCCAGCGAGTAGCCGTTGCGCAGCGTGTCGTCGAGGGCCGAGTCCAGGCGTGCCACCACCAGCGGCCAGTCGTCGCCGTGGGCGGCCTGCAGCGCGCCGAGCAGTTCGCGCCGCTCGCCGGCCTCGAGGGCGGCCAGGTAGGCGCGGCCGACTGCGGTGCGGGCGATGTCCATCCGCGAGCCGATCTCGAGCCGCGTGACCAGCACCGCCGAACGCGGCCGGATCACGTCGATCGCGACCATGTCGAGCCGGTCGCGCACGGCGAGATGAACCGACAGCGAGGTGCGCTCGGCCAGCTCGATCAGGAAGGGCCGCGAGCGCGCGCGGATGTCGAAGTTGCGCAGGAAGCCGTTGCTCAGTTCCAGCACCGAGGCGGTCAGCACGAAGCGCTCGCTGTCGGGCAGCCGGAACAGGAAACCGGCGCTCACCAGGGTGGCGGTGATGCGTGAGACGGTCGGCTTGGGAATACCTGTTAGTTCTGTCAGTTCGCGGTTACTGACGGGAGCATCGGCGGCCGCGATCCGGCGCAGCACGGCGAGCCCCCGGGCGAGCGCCGAGATCTCGTCGGTGGAGGATTCCCGATCGCGCGCGGCAACGGCTGCGTTATTCAATGTCGACACGGAACACTCTCTTTTTCCGAAACAAAATTTCAAAATGTCCGAAATAGTACGACAAATACCGAACCATGCACATTTGGCGAACAATATCTCATGCTATGAGATATTGCCGAATAGCCCTGTTTTTTAGGGCTAAACCCGGCCAGCATGTCGCAAAATTCGCAACGGGACTATATTTTTCGCTTGACTTGTCCTTGGGAGACGGAAAAATGTATCTGAATTTCGAAATAACGTTTCTCCAGATTTACCGACAACGTGGTTTCGATGCAGTCTCTCAGGTTCTAGCACGGCCCTCGGAATGGTTAGAACTTTTTCAGCGCCACGGTCCCCCGTGGCGCTTTTTTTGCTCCGATCGCTCGAGGTCGATTTTCCAAATATTGGGATTTATGACCATTCAGAGCTTGCCGGGCGGCGGCGGGCGGGCGATGGGCCCGCAGGGCAAAACCGCAGCTTACACCGCAGGCGCCGCCGCGGGCCGCGCCCGGCGCCCGCACCCGGCCGACAAAAAGGGAAAAGCGGAATCGAGTAGGGGACGGGGTTACCCCCGTCGCCCTCTCACACCACCGTACGTGCGGTTCCGCATACGGCGGTTCATA